>CALYOL010000051.1 GCA_945231345.1 uncultured Porphyromonadaceae bacterium | reverse complement strand
GAATTTTCACCTGCTTATCATACGAGACTTGACATATCACGTCAGCAATTCCTGCCGGCACGCCCGTAGAGCATGCTCTTTTGGGAATTTTCCGGAATATTCATCTAAATTCGCTTTTGCAGGCTTGACAAATATTGACCATACTTGGCTTTATTGCCAGTAAATCAGGTGATTTTGCTCGTTTGCAGTGACTTTCAGGGTGACGTGTGCCCCTTCTATTACCGGGATGTTGTGGTCTACATGTCCTATTGGCGCGCTGAATGCTACCGGGTAACTGTATGGCGCCACCATGTCGCGAAGCATCTGCTCCATCTTGTCATAGTTCCTGTCTGCTTTATACTCCGTAAACTGACCGAACACTATTCCCTTCAGCTTTTCAAGGATGCCGCTGACGCGTAGGTGGTGCATCATTCGCTCTACGGTGTAAATATCCTCACCTACCTCTTCCACAAAAAGTATCGTATTCGGCTTGATGATGTTGTAAGGACTTGACATAAGCTGAGATAGCACTATGAAATTTCCTCCCATCAGCTGACCGTCTACTGTACCAAGGTGGTCATCCGCGGTGCCCGGGAACGTAAACTGGGGGCGCTCGCCGCGGAGAATTTTAAACAGTGCCGCATTGTCCTCATTGTCTGGACCCAGTTTTATCTGCTTCGCCATTGAGGCGTGGATGGATGCAATGCCATTCGTCACCATAAGTCCGTGAAGCACTGATATATCGCTAAATCCGATTACCCATTTCGGGTCGTCGCGCAGCGGTAATTTTGCAAGACGGTCTACGATATGCACCGCACCATAGCCGCCGCGGCTGCAAAGTATCGCCCTTACGCTTGGGTCGGTTAAGGCATTCGCAAGGTCTGCATAGCGTTCTTCAGCCGTGCCGCTGTAGCTCCCGGATTTTCCCAGTGCATGCGCGGATATCTCCACTTCCCATCCTTCTTTTCGAAGAATTTCTGCCGCTTCTAACACATCGTCCTTCACTGGTATCCCGGCTGGGGATACGATTACTATTTTGTCTCCTTTCTCAAGTTTGCGAGGGAATGTTATCATAATAACTTTTATTTTATAACCTGCCCATTTTTCGGCAGGTTAAATATTTTATACTTGTTTCTGAACTGGCTCTACGACGCCGCCATCACACGGATGCCCGCTGCGGTAATCCGCTGCGCTATAGCCTCAAGCTCGTCTTTTTCAATCTTTACGAGTCCTGTCGCCGGCGTTTTACGGTCTATTGAATAAATCATCACCTCGGCTGGCTTTATTCGGAGATATGCCTCAATAAGCGCTGAGATTTCAGCATCTGTCGTGTTGTCAAACGCTACTCCATCATATTCACCACGGACAAACATCGTCTGGATGATACATTTGCTGCCAAAAGCCGCAAGCGTCTCAATGACCTTGTCAACGTCGTATGCTGACGACGTCGGGCGGTCTATTGCGGAAACGGTCGTCGCGATTGCGCTGTCCAGTTTCAGGATATTATTGTCTATTTTGCAGAGCGAATCAAATATTTCCGGGCGGTCTATGCGGGTCGAGTTGCTCAATACGCTTATCTTGACATCCGGATAGTATTGGTCTCGCAGATTTATCACGTCGTCTATCACACCGCCAAATTCCGGATGAAGCGTTGGCTCGCCATTTCCGGAAAACGTGATTACGTCAAGGCTTTCCCCCGCTGCCTTCATCGCAGCGAGTTTTTCCTCAAGCATCATTTTCACCGTTTCGCGGCTTGGCAGTCCTGTCGTGCCCACTCCCTGTGCATTAAATCCCGCCTCACAATACAGGCAGTCGAATGTGCACACCTTTCCGTCGTTTGGCATCAGGTTTATACCCAGCGACGTGCCAAGGCGACGGCTGTGGATAGGACCGAAAATTGTCGTTGTGAATAATACTCTCTGCATTATACGGTGAGGATTTCCTTTTCCTTTGCCGCGAAGATTTCCTCTATCTTCTTCAGGTATTTGTCATGAAGCTTCTGCACTGCTGCTTCGGCATCCTTTTCGATATCTTCGCTCATGCCCTGCTTGATTGCTTTCTTCAGACCCTCTATCGCGTCGCGGCGTGCATTGCGCACTGACACCTTTGCCTGCTCTGCCTCTGCCTTTGACTGTTTTACGAGCTGTTTGCGGCGGTCTTCTGTCAGAGGTGGGATTGCGATGCGGATTACTTCGCCATTGTTTTCTGGAGTGATGCCAAGCTCTGAATTTATGATTGCCTTCTCTATTTCCTTAAACATCGATTTCTCCCACGGAGTGATGACTATGGTGCGTGCGTCGGGCACTGAGATATTCGCAACGTTGGAGATTGGTGCTGCACTGCCGTAATAGTTTACACGGATTGCATCAAGGATTTTCGGATTTGCCTTGCCCGCACGGATATGTGCAAGTGCCTCGTCAAGGTATGCTACTGCAAGTTCCATTTTTTCTTCTGCAGGCGCAATGTAAGTCTTAGGGTCTGTCATATTGGTAAGTGTTTTTAGTGGTAAGTAATTCTGTTTTAATATTTTAGTACACAAGTGTACCGATAGGCTCGCCTGCCATTACTTTCGCGAGATTTCCCGGTACATCCATGTTGAATACGATGATTGGCAGGTGATTTTCCTTACACAGCGCGGTGGCGGTAAGGTCCATCACTTTCAGTCCGCGCGTATAGACTTCATCGTATGTGATTTCATCAAATTTTGTAGCTGTCGGGTCTTTCTCCGGGTCGGCGGTGTAAATCCCGTCTACTCGCGTGCCCTTCAGCATCACGTCTGCGCTTACTTCTATGCCGCGCAGTGCCGAGCCGGTGTCTGTCGTGAAAAATGGGTTTCCTGTTCCACCCGCTATGATTGCAACTTTTCCCTGAACCATTGCGTCGATTGCAAGGCGGTTGCTATAGTGCTTGCCGATAGGGAACATGTTGATTGCCGTAAACACTTCTGCCGGCTGTCCTTCTGCTTCGAGTGCTGAGCTCAGAGCAAGTGAGTTGATGACGGTGGCGAGCATTCCCATCTGGTCGCCCTTCACGCGGTCAAATCCCTTCGCTGCTCCTTGCAGTCCGCGGAATATGTTCCCGCCGCCTATCACAATAGCGACTTCTACTTCCATATCCACGATTTCTCTGATTTGAGAAGCGTATTCCGCAAGGCGTACGGTGTCTATACCATAGCCTTGCTCTCCCATGAGTGATTCCCCACTCAGCTTTAGTAGGATGCGTTTGTATTTTGGTCTCATTGTCGTTATAAGTTTTTGTGCATTAGATGCTTTTTCATTTGATGCTCTTTTTGTATGCCACGCGTCTGCGGTGCTGGCGCTTGTCAAAGTAGTCCCACTGGCTCTGTACACTGGAATTATCTGCAAGCTCGGGATTTGACTCTGCATACTTGTATCCGCGGCGTACGTATGCCGGGATTAGCTCCGTGAACAGGAGCGCATTCACGCCCTTGCTCTGATATTCTTTTTTGATGGCTACAAGCAAAAGGTCCACAACTTCGTTCTTGCCCTTCATTGCTTTCAGCAGGTGCCACCATCCGAAGGGGAACAGCTTGCCACCGCTTTTCTGGAGTGCCTTGGAGAACGACGGTATCGAAATACCCACTCCAACCAGCTTTTCATCCTTGTCCACGATTACGCACACATCTCGCAAGTCAAGGATGCCCAGGTATTGCTCGATATAGTGGTCTATTTGGCGGTCGGTGAGGGGAGAGAAACCATACAGCTCATCGTAAGCCTCGTTTATGAGTTGGAAGAGTGCATGGCCGTATTTTTCTTTAAGAAGTTTCTTTGACGTGAGCTTAGGCACGGAAAGACCAAAGCGGCGCTTTACAATATCTCCAACTCTGGCGATTTTTTCAGGAACCTTATCCGGCACTGCTATGCGAAACTCTACCCATTCCGCCTCCTTCTCCATCCCGCGCCGCTCCATTTGGCGTGGATAGTAGTCATAGTTGTAAATCGTTGCCATTGTGCCGATTTCCTCATATCCGTAGGTTAGCATGCCCTCATGGTCAAGGTCGGTAAATCCAAGAGGCCCTACGATTGTCTTCATCCCTCGCTCGCGACCCCAGTTTTCTACTGCGTCCATAAGTGCGTACACCACCTCGTCGTCATCTATAAACTCGATAAATCCAAATCGTACCGCCGGGTCGCCCGTCCGCTCATTCACAGTCTTGTTTATGATGCCGGTAATGCGTCCTACAGGCTTGTCGTCGCGGTATGCCATAAACGATTGAGCCTCGCAGAAATCAAATGCCGGATTTTTGTCAGGTAGGAGGGTGTTAATGTCGTCCATTATCAGAGGCGGAACAAAATACTTGTTGCCTTTATAGTGGTCAATGCCAAACTGAACAAATTTCGTCAGTTCGCTTTTTGTAGGTTGTATTGGGATTACTGTTACTGCCATTTTTTATGCGTTAAATATTTTTTCGCCGATATCGTCATGATTGAGCATGATTGTAGACGTTTCTGTCTTTTCCGTCTTTGGCTCATCCTTGCCCTTGGGGCTGTAGGAGGAGTTCAGCCATGCGAGTGCGATTATCATTATAGACAGGAATGCAATTATGATGATATACAGTCGGTTGTTTGTCCTGTTGTCAAGTGCCATTTTCAGGTCTTGAATGTCGTGGTACCGCTTTTCAGGGTCTTCGTTCATGCACTTTTTCGCCACAGCGCGCAAATGCGCATTCTCTACATTCAGCGCGTCAAGCAGCGCATTGAGGATTTCGCCGAAATTGTATATGTCCTGCGACATGTCCGCCTCCGATAGACAGTTCTTCTGGTCAAATCCTACGTCTATCACCTTCAGATTGTGGATTTTCTCGGTAAAGATTATTCTGTCTGGCGTGATGGGGTGGTGTACGATATGGTTCACCTGGATATATTCCATCGCCTCCACAAGTTGGTGGATTACCTTGTTCAGGATATCCTCGTCGATTTCTCCCTTGTCCAGAAGCTTGCGCAGTGAGTCTCCATATACGTCGTCTGTGATTATACACATCCCCAGTCCCGGGACTTCCTCAAAGTCGTTAATCATCACGATGTTTGGATGAGCAAGGTTATACCTCACGTCAAACTCTTTCTCAAGCATATCCTTGAAAACGGGATTGTCGCGGTATTCCGGCTTGAGAGTCTTGAGCATCAGCCATTTGCCATACTTTTTGGCGGTATAGACGTCATAAAATTCCTCGTCCCACTCCGGCAGGTGTTCAATCTCTGTCCATTTCGGTGTCTGCATTTCCGGCATATTCGTTATTCGTGATAATTATAACTAAATTTTTGCTTTTGAAGCGCATTTCCCACTTCAATTTACAAAGTTAATTATTTACCTTGTTATCACAAAAAAAAATCACAAAAAAAGCATGGAAAAATGTTACAAAAAACTAAGAAAAGGGAAAAAACGAGTATTGTGTCAGTTTTTATTCAGTAGTTTCCTCGCAAGCTTGTATGCCTCGTAGGTCGATAGGTATTCCTCCCGGCTGATTGCAAAACCCTCCGCTCCGTCAAGAAATCCCCCTCGCAGAAAATAACATTCAAAAAATGATTTCATCCCCTTTAGCCATGGCAACAGCGGACCTACAGATGTGCGCTGCGTCGCAAGAACCCGCCCGCCAATCATAGCGTGGGACACCACTTTGCGATGATATTCATCTGCTGTGCTGCAACGATAGTGCAGGATGTCCCCATCTACAGGCTCAGGGCGGAGAGTGCCCGGGAATATGACTTTTTCAAACACGTCGCTTAGGTCCCATGTGGCATATCGCTTGTCAAACAGGCGGATTTGAACGTCTGGATACCAGCCACAGTGGCGGATTGGCTCCTCGCAATAAAAATTCATCCTCGTGAATGAATATACACGATGCGTAAGACCTTCTTCCTTTAGCTTGATTAGAGATGCGCGAAGTGCAGGAGACAACACCTCATCTGCATCAACCGACAATACGTATCGGTGATTAGCGAGGGATGTGGCATATTGACGTTGCGCTCCATATCCCGGAAATTTACGCTGTACTACCCTGCAACCCGCTTCATTGCAAATACTTACAGTCTTGTCTGTAGAAAAAGAATCAACTACTATAATCTCATCAGCAATGCCCTGAAGTGATTCCAGGCATTGCCTTATGCGCAGCTCTTCGTTACGAGAAATTATTACCGCTGAGATTGGTGTCATCGTTGTCTTTTTTTACCTCCTTTTATTTGCTCTGCAAATATACAATTTTATTTTTGACTATCCCCCATTTTTACAGAAAAAATGTTTTGCTTATTGCCATATCAAAAATTATTATTAATTTTGTAAAAAATCTGATACCTTAAAACGTATAGTAACAAAGTTTAATCATGGAAAAATTAGACAAGATTGATAGACAGATACTTCAGATAGTAATGCACAATGCACGTACTCCGTCAAAAGACATTGCTGTCGTCTGCGGCGTTTCACGCGCCGCTATTCACCAGCGTTTACAGCGACTGATTGACCTTAAGGTTATCACCGGCTCCGGTTATCATGTCAGCCATAAGGCGCTTGGATTTACTACCTGCACTTATATCGGCATTAACCTGGAGCGTGGTGCAATGTACCGCGATGTCGTCCCCATGCTGGAGAAAATACCCGAAGTGGTGGAGTGCCATTACACTACCGGTCCTTACACTATGTTTATCAAGCTATATGCGCGTGATAATGAGCACCTTATGGACTTGCTTAACAATAAAATTCAGCAAATCCCCGGCATTACAGGTACAGAAACCCTCATCTCACTCGACCTGAGTATTGACCGTGAGCTGCCTATCGAAGTGTGATTTTTTTGAGGCTGGCTCACTACAAAATAACTGCGAGGCGACTTTTTTTGTCGCCTCGCAGTTTCTTATCTTACAATTACTTTTTCAGTATATCTATTGCCGCTTGTCGTCACAGAAATAAGGTACATTCCGCGACTTACGCAGAATTTTGACTGCTTGGAGCCTATAGCGGTGGCTACCGTCTTGCCGTCTGGCGTAAATACGCGGATATCGGCTTCAGAGTCGCTGCTTATGTCTATTGAGCCCGGTACACTTGTCACGCGGTAAGGCTTAGGCAACTTTATCTGCTCAACAGATGTTGGGTCGCTTGGCTCGGGAAGTCGCATAAGATACCAGTTTCTGTGGCACGCGGAGACATCTGAGCCATATCCCCAAAGACCTACCGAAGTCCCTGCTCCATAATTTTCTCCCTCAAGGTCTAATGAACGTTTGTCTGAATACCCTGTGCGTACTATTCTCACGAGGTTTCCGTAAATTGGCTCTACGGTGAACTGTTGCGAGCTGTCATCCTTCCACCAGTCAACAGAGAGATAGTATTCTCCTGTGTCTGTGAGGTATTCTTCCCACTGTGAAGTCTTTATCTTATAGCTATCATCATTGCCATTCGTAAACAGCCAAATCTGGTTGCCAATGAGGCAAGAGTTATACCAGTTCCATGATTCATTGTTTGGGTTTGGAAAGTCGATTTTCGCAAGCGCATTGTTCTGACCTTTTCCGCCAAATAGGAGTTGTGTCTTGTTGTATTGCGGTACAATGAGGTATGTCACGCTTTCCTCTACGGGTACTGGTGTATAATCCTTGGGGTAAATGAATATTGGCACCTCTATTGTGGCGATGCTGCGTGGCTCAAGGGTAAAGGAGAGCTTCCTCCCGTCAATGCTTGTTGCGAGTTCCTTCCCGTCGCTGCTCTCTGTGGTGATATATGCGGTGGTGCCGTTTTCGATATGGCAGCCGAAAATGTCGGCATAGTGAGTCGCTGCCTCATCGGTGTTGTTTATCGAGACGATTACCAGTTTCTTTCTGTCTGTGCTTACTGCCGCTACTGTCTGAGCATCCATTGCAGTGACGAATGTATAGCCCGGCTTAATGTATTTGCTGAAATGCTGGCGTACATAGTAGTTTTTCACCTTCCAGTAATACTGGTTTTCAAACTCACCTCTCACCAGACACCAGTGGTCGTTCCACTCCTCGATGTATTGCCAATCAACCCATGCGTCGGGGCGAAGGTATTCAATGTCGTCTATCAGTCGCTGGGCAAGGTCAAGGTGCCCTGCAATGCCGTTTCCTCCCATTCCCGTCTCGCTCATCCAGAAGCGTTTGCCGTTAGTCCTGGCAAGAGTGGCAAGCTGGCAGCGGTCTTTAATGTTGCCTTCATATGTGTGTACGTTCCATTGCGCCACTTTGTCGAGTACACCACCGCTGATGTAGGTCTTTATTTCGCTTACAGCGGTGTTTACGCTTGTCTCGTCGCAGGCGGAAAGCTCTGTGCTGAGACCGGACTGCTTAAGGATTGGGTATATTACTTTGATAAACTCTACTTGTGAACTTGGGTCAAAGTGGCAACCCTCCTGTCCGCCACCGCATGACCAGTAGTTTGTATTTGGCTCGTTAAATGGGTCAAGGGTGCGGAACTCTATCCCGTAGGTGTCTTTGTAATGCTTGCATACGTCCACAAGGTAGTTTGCAAATGCTGTGTAATATTCAGGCTTTAGGTTATCCTTGCTCCCATCTGTATTTCCCGCGCAGCACCCGCTGTATGTCATGTAATATGGAGCGGAATTGCTGAACGCCTCAAAGATGGCGTCGGGGCGTTTTTCCTTGATTTTGAGCATTATTTTGCGCTGAGCGGCGTCGCGCTCCCAGTGATATGAGTCTCCGTCATAGCTCTTGAAGCCTTCCATCTCTGCGCGTATTCCCTTCCCGCTCGCCATATGGTGAAGGCTGCAGTTTCTGTTTTCCGGGTCATCACCGCCGGGGATGTTATAGCGGAATATGTTATAGTTCAGCCCGTCTTCGCTTACAAGCCAGTCTACGATTTCGTCAATTTTCTGGTCATCCCACTTTCCGCACATATTTGCCCACCAGCATAGTGATACTCCCCAGCCTTCATGAGTCTGGTGTTCATCCACTACGTTTACGATATACTTGTGGTCTGCCGAAAATGATGGGAATACAGCGGCAACAGCCAGGCTGATAAATGTTATTAATTTTTTCATGTTTGCGTGAATTATGTTTGGTGTAGCAAAGTTAGCCTTTTATTTCATAATTAACAAGAAATACGGCAAATTTACATCATATTGTAAAAAAATGAAAGTGCACATCTTCACAGATGCACACCTCCCTCATAACCAAAATTCAAGTATTTAATGTCTTTATTATGCAAAGAATGTATAAAACCGTATGGTTTATAGCCTATTACGATTTCTACGGCAAAGTTAATAACTTTTTCTTAAGCTCGGTGTTAAAATTATTGAAAAAGTATCAAAAATATTAAATTTAGGCGATTTTTTTTATTTTTAGCCTAATTTGCACGATTTTTTCATGTAATTCGGGTGATTGTCAGGCATTTTTCACATGTACGTCCATCTGTGGGAACGGGAAGTGAATGCCATGGCGTGGAAGCTCGTTGTAGAATCGCTCGTTATAATCGTAATATACGTCCCAATAGTTTTCCGTGCGCACCCACGCTCTGACTGTGACTACTATTGCGCTGTCGGAGAGTTTATCCACGAAAATGGACGGTGAGCGGTCAATGCGTGGCAGCATGGCGGAAATGCGTGCTTTTTTCTTCTCGTTCCATTCCTCAATAGCGTTTTGTACGCGCTTGTTGTGGTGGAAAAGACGCTGGAGGAATGACTTTGGCTTCTCTTCGCTGTCAGGCTCATTTTCTTCCTCCTCTTTAATCCCGTCTGCCGGTTCATTGTGTTTGACACGGTCATCTTCAACGTATTTTTCCACAATACGCTCATCATTTGCAAACATTTCCAGCACTGCCTTGCGCATGCTTTCCACGTCGTCGCCGTATGAAATCGAAATGTCCCACGACACGCGGCGGTAATCCTCGCGGGAATAGTTATTTATGCTGCCTGTAGACAGTGACCCGTTTGGCAGGATGATGGACTTATTGTCTGGAGTGCAGATTATTGTGTGGAATATCTGGATTTCACGAACTGTCCCCGCATACCCCTGAGCCTCAATGTAATCACCTATTTTATAGGGCTTAAGCAGCAGGATAAGTACTCCTCCGGCAAAATTCTGAAGCGTGCCGCTTAGAGCCATACCTATCGCTACGCCGGCAGAGGCAAATAGTGCCAGGAAAGAGCTGGTCTCTATGCCGAGAATACCCACGCATATTATAATCAGCACGAAATACAACACCATCCGTATCAGGCTCAGAAGGAATGTGGTGAGCGAGCGGTCGGCTTTTCGGCGTAGCAAGATTACGGCAATGATATTGTGGATGCGGTTTATTATGAATTTTCCTATGTAAAACACAATAATCGCTATGGCGAGGTTTATGGCAAATTGAACCATAGACTCCACCGTGCGGTTTATTAGCTCGTCAAGCGACAGCGATTTTAGTTCTGCCAGCTCTTTTGAGGCTTCTTCAAGCTGCTCTTTCGGTATTTCGGG
>CALYOL010000050.1 GCA_945231345.1 uncultured Porphyromonadaceae bacterium | reverse complement strand
ATGGCGCGCATAATTCTGAAATCCATTAGCGAATTTTCTACCAGCTCAGAGGAGAAAGGAATGTGGTGGGACAATCTCGGCAGCCGCTGCTGGTGGGCATCAAGCCTTGTTTCCACAAATGCGCTGATACTGAACGCATATGCCGAAGTTGACCCAAGCTCAGAGGACATAGACCTTATCCGCCAGTGGCTTCTCCTTGAAAAGAGCCGCAACGACTGGGGAGATGCCGTTGCAACTTCTCACGCTGTCACCGCAATACTGAGCACCGGAACTAAATGGACAGTGCCGGCAACAGCCCGCTGTGCTGTACGCATAAACTCATCGCTTGTAGAGCCTGAAAAGATAGACAAAATCACCGGGCATTTCCGCAAAGACGTGTCAGACCTCGTAAACGGACCTTCAACCCTCACTATCGACAAAGTGGCAAACATTCCGGCATACGGTGCGCTCTATTCCATCACCACTCAGCGGATGGAAGACGTAAGGAGCAGTCGTTGCGATGAACTCTCCATTGAAAAGCGTTTCCTCGTAAAGCGGCTCACATCAGATGGCGAAACATGGGAAGAAACCACTGAATTTAAGGTAGGAGACGTGGTGAAAATATCGCTCACGCTGAAGGCTAAGGAAACGATGAACTATGTAGCAATAGTAGACAATCGCCCGGCATGCCTGGAACCTGTAAATCAGCTTCCAACACCTGTTTTCAGCGATGGTCTTTACTTCTATCGTGAAACTCGCAACGACCGCAGCAGCCTGTTTATAGACTATCTGCGCAAGGGCACGTTCATCCTTGAGCAAGAGTTCACAGTGACACATTCCGGCACTTTCGCTTCAGGACTTGCAACCGCTCAAAGCCAATATGCTCCGCAGTTCGCAGCACATTCTGCAGGCTGTGTAGTGACGGTGGAGTAAGTGAATAGGAAAGACTTCTTTAAGATAGTTGAGAATTTTTACAGTCCGACGAAACTATTTGAGTGGCTGAAAACGAATTGGGCAGATTCAATTTACAAGAGTCTGCCCTTTTCAGTTATTTTGCTTTTGCGACAAAATGATATGTAACTATGGGAAAAGTACACATTTTATCTGATTGCCGATGTATAAATCAACATTCAATAAAAAAACTCCCCTTTTCCTTCGCGAATAACTTCCGGGGAAGATGAGTCCGTTATGTCTATAACCGTTGATGGCACTACGTCGCCCTCACCCGCATCTATTATGATATCCACTTTGTCTCCATACTTCATGGCTATCGACTCCGGCATCACAGATTCATACGGTGCGTCATCATCAACCTCCACCGATGTCGTCATCAGAGGATTACCCAGCGCCGTAGCAAGCGCTATAGCTATCGCATTGTCCGGAATACGTATGCCTACTGTCTTGCGTCCCTTAAAAACCTTTGGCAAAGTGGTCGACGACGGCAGCAGGAAGGTATACGGACCCGGCAGATACTCCTTCAGCATCTTGAACGCCACATTGTCTATCCGAGCATAATCCGCAGCCTGAGATATATCGCTGCAAACTATCGACAGCGTACTCCGCCCCGGGTCTATATCCTTTATCTTGCAGATTCGCTCTACCGCTCGGTTATTCAATGCATCACACGCTATAGCATACAGTGTATCAGTTGGATAGATGATAATCCCACCGTCTTTCAGCTCCTTCACCACAGCATCAATATACTTCTCATTGATGCTCGTCGGATACATTTTCAGTAGTCTCATGGCAGATATAAGGTTTTATTATTTTACTATTCTTGTAACAACATTTTCAGCAGACACATATTGGCGCAAAAGCCTCTCAGCAAGGCTTATAGTGTCATCTACCGACATATCCTGTCCATAGATATTGATGCAGATTACGGCATGACGAGTATTCAGGTCTATTTTTGTCCTCTCATTGTCTGACGTTGGTGTCCCAATGCCGCCTACATCATCGCGATAAACCGGCAGCCCGGCTATATTCAGCACACCACGACCTATTCCCTCAAACGGTTCTCCTTCTTCGCCTATTCCAAGCGTCAAAGTCTCGCCTACTATTTTATCCCCATCAAAACCGCCTATCGAATAGCCACTGCGCATCGACAGCAGATTTATCAGGTCTACAAGCGCATCTATCCTATAAAGCTCCATTCCCTTCACTACTCGGCGGCACAGTGCTTCAGACGCCGGACGATACCTGTTCGGGTCTTTACCGCATGATTTATACGCCTGGCGAGTCGCAGCGATGCCGGGACGCTTGTTTACCTGCGAAACTTCTACATTTTCACGCAGATACGCCGAATACTCCTCTATTTCTTGCCATAATGCCTCAGACGTGGCACAATTCACCACGTCTGCCTCAATCAGCACCATGAAATATTCGGGAGCTGCAGCTCTTAGCTTGTCTGATATCACGATTTCCATAATCGCTCTATTTTTCTCGCATAAACACGTTTATCGGAGTCCCGGTAAAGTCCCAGTGCTCACGGATTTTATTCTCCAGATAGCGACGGTATGGCTCTTTAACCCACTGTGGCAGGTTACAGAAGAAAATAAACGTCGGCACCGCCATATTCTTCAGCATTGTCACATACTTAATCTTCACAAACTTGCCCTTGTTTGCCGGTGGTGGATACGCACCTATATCCTCCAGCATCTGCTCATTTAGCTGATGAGTCGGCACTGTGCGCTTTCGGTTTTTATACACTTCCACCGCTGTCTCTATCACCTTGTAAATGCGCTGCTTCGTCAGAGCGGAGCCAAAGATAATCGGAAAATCCGTAAACGGAGCAAAACGGCTGCGTATCGCGTTTTCAAACGTGCTCACTGCCTCCTGCGACTTGTTTTCCACAAGGTCCCACTTGTTTACACACACCACAAGCCCTTTCTTGTTCTTCTGTATCAGCGAGAATATATTCACGTCTTGCGACTCTATCCCGCGCGTCGCGTCTATCATCAGTATGCACACGTCAGATGCTTCAATAGCTCGTATTGAGCGGATTACGGAATAATATTCTATATCCTCGTTCACCTTGTTTTTCTTGCGGATACCGGCGGTATCTACAAGATAAAAGTCAAAGCCAAACTTATTATATCTCGTATAAATGCTGTCGCGCGTTGTCCCTGCCACATCTGTCACTATATGGCGTTCCTCACCGATAAAGGCATTGATAATAGAAGATTTACCCGCATTTGGGCGACCTACTATCGCAAACTTTGGCAGTTCCTCCAGCGCGGCAAGCTCATCCTCGTCAGACTCCGGCAGCTTTTTCACCACCTCGTCAAGCAAATCTCCTGTTCCATAGCCACTTACTGCTGAAACCGGATATGGCTCGCCAAGACCAAGTGAATAAAACTCCGCAACATTGTATAGCCACTCATTAGAGTCTACTTTATTAGCGATGAGAAGAACCGGCTTGCGCGATTTACGCAAGATTTCTGCCACATGGTCGTCAAGGTCTGTCACGCCGTTCATCGCATCTACAACAAACAATATCTCGTCTGCCTGCTCTATTGCCAGAGCCACCTGCTTGTTTATTTCGCTTTCAAACACGTCCTCTGAATTTACAACCCAGCCGCCCGTATCTACGATTGAGAAGTCTTTACCATTCCAGTCAACCTTACCATACTGGCGGTCTCGTGTTGTACCGGCTGTATCATCAACGATTGCTACACGCGTGCCGGTAAGTCTGTTGAAAAGTGTAGATTTACCCACATTCGGGCGACCTACTATTGCTACAAGTTGTCCCATATTCTTTCTGTTAAGAGCAAATAATAAATTAATCTATATATCCAAAACTTCTCAGCTTGTTTTCGCGGTTTCGCCAGTCCGGCTCCACTTTCACAAACATTTCGAGATATATTCGCTTTCCAAAAAATTTCTCTAATTCCTTGCGAGCCTCTATGCCCACATGCTTCAGCTTACCACCATTCTTGCCTATGATGATGCCCTTTTGTGAGTCGCGCTCAACGTATATCACACTCATTATGTGGATTGAGTCATCCGTCTCCTCAAATTTCTCCACCAGCACCTCCGTTGAATAAGGCACCTCCTTGTCGTATGTCAGGAAAATTTTTTCTCTCACAATCTCTGTCACAAAAAAGCGTGCCGGCTTGTCTGTCAGCGCATCCTTGCCGAAATATGGCGGTGACGGTGGCAACAGTTCCATTATTCTCGACATCAAATTTGACACGTTAAACTTGTGCAGCGCAGATGAGGGAAACACCTCTGCGGCAGGCAATAGCGATTTCCACTTATCGTAAATTGCATTCAGCTCTTCATTCCCTTTCAGCAAGTCTATCTTATTGATAACAAGCAAGGTAGGCACACCGGATTTTGCAACCTTTTCAAGGAAGTCCGCATTCTTCATAGGGTCTTCCACCACATCCGTCACATACAGGATTATGTCCGCATCTACCAGCGCCCCCTCCGAAAATTCCAGCATACTCTCCTGAAGCTTATACTTTGGCTTCAAAACGCCAGGAGTATCGGAAAACACTATCTGATAGTCGTCGCCGTTGACGATGCCCATAATTCTGTGGCGTGTTGTCTGCGCCTTGGAGGTTATTATACTCATCCTCTCACCCACCAGCTCGTTCATGAGTGTGGATTTACCCACATTAGGATTGCCTACGATATTTACAAAACCTGCGCGATGATTTTCTGACATAAATTTCTTATAGATGTGTGAAATAAAAAAACATAGCACCCACACATAAGAGATTGGCTTATGCGTCGGATGCTATAATTATTCTTTTAAAGCCTGTGAGTCAATATTCTTGCTAAGGATTAGCCCCAGATTAGGTAAAGAGCACCCCAGGTAAATCCTGCACCGAATGCTGTGAGGACTATCTTGTCACCCTTCTTTAGCTTACCCTTATATTCGTCAAGGCACAATGGAATAGAAGCCGCACTCGTATTGCCATAATGCTGGATATTCACGAGCACCTTTTCAGACGGAATCTTTGCAGCACCTGCAACAGCTTCGATTATTCGGAGATTTGCCTGGTGAGGCACAAGCCAGTCAATCGTGTCAACTGTCAGGCCATTGCGTTTCATCACGTCCTTTGTAGAGTTCAGCATGTCTGTCACTGCGTTTTTATACACACTGCGTCCTTCCTGATACAGATAATGTTCTCCCGCGTCAAGCGTCTCCTGGCATGCCGGCTTTACGGAGCCTCCAGCCTTCATCACAAGGTATTCAAGACCCTTGCCGTCTACATGGAACACACCATCCATTACGCCAATACCTTCTTCCTCTGTCGGCTCTACAAGCACCGCTGCAGCACCGTCACCAAACAGCGGACATGTCGCGCGGTCTTTGTAGTTTACCATAGAAGACATCTTTTCAGCGCAGACAACTATCACCTTCTTGCGCAGACCGGACTTGATATAACCCGCTGCATCTTCAAGTGCCACGATAAAGCCTGCACACGCAGCCTGTATATCATACGCATATGCATGTTTCAGCTTGCAGCCCTCTACGATTACAGAGCCCGTCGACGGGAAGCGGTAGTCAGGATTTGACGTTGCGCAAATGAGGAGTTCTATTTCATCAGGATTTACACCAGTCTCCGCAAGCAGCTTGTTTACTGCCTGAATGCCGAGATATGAAGAACCGGCACCCTCCTTCTTGAGTATGCGGCGTTCCTTTATACCTACACGTGTTGTAATCCATTCATCGTTTGTATCCACCATCTTTGACAGCATTTCGTTGTCAAGAATGTCTTCCGGTACGTATGATGCAATTCCTGAAATTCTTGCGTTGAGCATTTGTAAACTGTTATATGAGTTTAGATAATAATGCAACTTCTCCCGGGGGATTGGCTCCTACCGAGAGAACGTTGATGCTTTTTTTGATTGGTGCTCCATTTGACCGACTTTTCTATCCGATAAATGTCTCACACCATTTGTTTAATCCTTCGTTTCGGTAAGATATCGAGACGTTTCAAGCAACTATATTACAGAGCTGCCTCTTTTTCGATAACTACCTGGCCACGATAATAGCCACATTCTCCACACACTGTGTGAGATACGTGCCATGCGCCACAGTTAGGACATACTGCCAATGTAGGCATTGCTGCCTTATCGTGAGTTCTACGTTTTGCTGTACGAGTCTTTGATTGTTTTCGTTTTGGATGTGCCATGTTCTTTTATGTTTTTTTTAATTATTATTATCTTTTAAATTTCTCAGTTGCTCCCAACGTGGGTCTATCGCGCCGCTGTCGTCGCCCATATCATCGCCTATCATCTCTACGTCCGGCATTTCGTCCTCGCCTTCCTCTGCCGCCCGATGCTGGCGGAGTATCTGGCTCATGGCGCGGTTGCACTTCCCTGCGGGGTGGACATGCTTTATGGGAATTGCAAGCATTACCGTATCGTAAAGCATATATGCGACATTAAGGTAAGACTCGTTCTCCGGAATCTCAAGAACATCATCCGACGCATCATTATACTCCTCTCCATACTTGACAACTATATGATATCCCGTTTCTATCGGGAGCACCAAGTCATCAAGACAGCGGTCGCACACCGTCGTCAAAGTACCTGAGACCTTAAAATCAAGGTCATAATATGCCCCAGTGTTGTTAACCTGCAGTCGAACAACGATTTCCGCATCTCGGACATCATCCGCCTCCATATTAACAAAAAACTGCTTCGTCAGGCTAAACTCATAGTCATTCAAGCCCTTAGGCATACTTTTCAGTCCTATTTTATATTCCGTAAACTTTCCCACGGCTTAATATCTGTTGGAAAAACTTTGCAAAGGTACGAATAATTTTTTCAATTATCAACTTTTCTGAAAGATTTTATACCTATATTTTCCCTATAACAAATGTTAAATCTTTAATTGAGGGCTCTCGCAACACCATTCAGACTCCTGCGAGACACCCTCAACTATATTATTACATATTCGGCTCCTCAAGGCCATACCCCTTCTTCTTGTCCACAAGCTTAAGCCACAGAGAGAAGAAAAGAGCCGCAACTCCACAGCCCACAAACACAAGCATCGGGATTGTGTAGTCGTAGTTCATTCTGTCTGCAACACCATTATTTACAGCATCAAGCAGTGAACCTATACCCTTACGGAATCCATATAGGCCAATATTCTGTATCCAGAAAATCACAGCGTATGCAGAGCCGATTACTTTCTTATCAACAAGCTTCGGAACTGAAGGCCACAAACTTGCCGGCACAAGGCTGAATGAAATACCCAAAAGCACTATCGCAGCATAAGCCAACAGCTTTGACTGAACAACAGGCAACACAAGCGCAAAAATGCCATGGCACACAATCATCAGGATTGAACCAAAAATAAGCATTGTCGCACCCTTACCCTTCTTGTCAAGATACGCACCAAGAAAAGGCGTGATTGCCGCTGCTCCCAACGGGAACCAGAAAAATATGTCCGCAGCCTCATCCGGAGTAATGCCAAGAGAGCTGCGAAGCATACCCGAAGCATAGTTCTGAAATGGGAAAATAGCTGAATAGTATAGCACACACAGCATAGACACAATCCAGAACACCTTTGATGTAAATATATACTTAAGGTCACTCACCTTAAACGGGTCATCTTTTTCTTCAGTATTTCCTTTTTGCTTTTCAAGCTTATAGTCCATCACACTGTACGCAATAAAGCATATAAGACCTATACACAGCAAGAGAGCCGCAAAGGCAAGAGGCTTATCCATTTCATACCGTATGATTTCATTTCCCTCAGCATCAAACACACCCGTGCCGGTTGCAGCAAGGTATGGACCAAGGACAAACGCCACAGCAACACCAATTCGGGCTATAGCCATTTCAATACCCATCGCAAGCGCCATCTCCTTGCCGGTAAACCACTTCACAATACCGCGTGACACCGTAATACCGGCCATTTCAACTCCACAGCCGAATATCATAAAACCAATGGCTGCAAATTTTGCCGAAGCAGGCATACCTTCCACAAACGGAGTGAAATTCCACCACGCATCCGGAATATTCAGCCAACCGTCAAACACTTCTTTCAAGCCACTGGTAACAAATGCCTCAGTAGACGAAAAATAGACCATCGCACCACCTACAAGCATCACCACACCCGACAAAATCGACGTAAACCTCACGCCCATCTTGTCCAAGATAATTCCCGCAAAAATCAGGAAAAACACAAAGACATTCAGAAACGTTTCTGCACCTGTATAGTTACCATAGTCTGTAGCAGACCAGCCCAAAGCTGATGTAGGCAATTCCGATTCAAGCGGTGACAGGATATCTACAAATATATATCCAAAAAACATCGCCGACGCCAACAAAACCAACGCACTCCATCGTGCCCACGGATTGTCATCAAGAAATTTGTGAATCTTTTCTGTCATTTCATTTATTTTTGATTGATTATTATTTCCTTTATTAGCAAAATCGAAAATATTCTGCAAAATTACTCATTTATTTTCATTTTTCCACACAAATCACCATAAAAAAGTTGCCTAAAAATTTGGTGGTTTCAAAAAAAATACTTAACTTCGCTCTCGCAAAGCACAAAATGTTTAGGATTATTGCTATCTAATATGATAAACACATAATCATTTAGATTTTTCCTATCACCACCCCGCGCTTCAAGGCTCGGTGTAATGCTACGCACTATTGTTTAGATTATTCATCAACTTAAAATCTTATTCGACATGAAAAAAACTACAAAAACAACTGAATGGAACGTCATTTCCGCACTCGCAGAAATAGTTGAAACCGCACAATTCTCTGCGCTAACACCCAAATTCTGGAAATCCGTCGATGAACCCATAAAATACCTCGTCGAAAAACTCGGGCTCACCCCTAAACAAGTCCTCATCATCGCAATTCTCACAGACATTGGCGGATGCGTCACATGGAAAGACATTGCAGATTTCCTTAACATTCGCCGAATTAACGTCATGACACTCACCGACGAGATAGACGACCTCATCATTAACAAAAGGTGGGTCGTTAACGCCGTCAGCGTCAATTCTTACCGTGGATTCCGACTCGCCAACGGTGTCATTAACGCTCTACGGCACAACGAAGTTTTCACACCAAAACCCATTGAAAACCTCACCAATTCAGAATTTCTGTCTACCATATCATCTTACATTGAAGACAACGACATAGACAATCTCGCAACACAAGACAACCACATCAAATACCTAAAAAGCATCGTCAAAAAAAACACACAACTCCCAATCTGCGCCGAAATAGAAAACCTGGAGGGACTGCAATTCCTCGTCATTATCCATGCACTCGCTCAATACTATTTCTACGGAGTAGACAACTGCCACATAAACTCCGCTAAATTCTCAAATACCGCAACTTTCACTTTCAGGCGTGAAATGTCAAGCGGAGAAAGCAAACTTTTCACATCAGACCTTATTGAATTCTACTGCGAAGACGGTATGATTGACACCGACTTCTACAGAATTTCTGACCGTGTAAGGGACGTACTACTCGCAGACTTCACTCCCGAAATGGACCGTAACGACTGCAAACAAGACAAATCACTAATCCCTCCAGAATCCATCACAGACAAAAAACTCTTCTACAACCCCGAAGAAAAAATGCAAATTGAAAAACTCGCTTCACACATATCACAAGACAAATACTCCATCATCTGCAAAAGACTCGATGAAAAGAAAATGAGAAAAGGTTTCACATGCCTTTTCTACGGCACTCCCGGCACAGGAAAAACAGAGACCGCACTTCAGCTCGCCAAAGCCACCGGCAGAAGCATCATGCAAGTTGACATCTCAGAAATACGTGACAAATGGGTCGGACAAAGTGAAAAAAACATCAAAGCAATTTTCCGCAGATACGCAAACAACTTAAAATCTATGGAAGTAACACCTATTCTATTCTTCAACGAAGCCGACGCCATCTTCAACAACCGCTCTACGCACGCCGACTCCTCAGCTGACAAAATGAACAACACCATTCAAAACATCATCCTGCAAGAAATGGAAAACTTCGAAGGCATACTAATCGCCACCACCAACCTCACCACCATGCTTGACCCTGCCTTTGAACGTCGATTCCTTTATAAAGTTGAATTCAAAGACCCACAGACCGACGTCAAAGCTAAAATCTGGAAATCCCTCATCGAAAGCCTCTCCGACAAAGACGCTCACTACCTCGCCGAAAAATATAAATTCTCCGGCGGACAAATTGAAAACATCGCACGAAAATACAACATGGAATACATTCTAAACGGAGTAGTTCCCACAATCGACGTCATCGACTCTTTCTGCGCCGCCGAAATAATCTCAAAAGCCAAATACCGCACCACCGGCTTCGCCGTATAACACTCCAATATACCCAAAAACACAGGGCGCACCTTTCCGGCGCGCCCATTATCATATAACCAAACTACTCCACTCCCAAAACAAGCTCCATCGCCCTCTCACGGTCAGAACTAAACGTAAAACAGCCAGTCACGACCTTAACATTCTTCTTATCCACGATTTGACCGCGAACAGCCTCCAGAGCCTTCATCTTATCAGAACTAAAGCTAATCAGCTTCAGCAAGCCAGCCACCTGCTCACAGGTAAACCAGCATCCAAGAGCCGCCAAACGAATATCACGCACCTTATTGTCAGAAAAACTCTCCTTCTTGACAACATCATACAGATACTCATAGTCCGCATCACAAATCACATAAACCCCATGACCATGCGACGGACGATGATGAGACTCATATCTCACACCGCCTTCATGTTGAGCCGCACCACCAGCCACACACACCGGTGCCATCACACACAGCACCACAATTACAAAAAATATCCTTTTCATACCTGCCATAATTTTTTTCATTTTATAAAAACCATTTCGCAGCCGC
>CALYOL010000049.1 GCA_945231345.1 uncultured Porphyromonadaceae bacterium | reverse complement strand
TTCGGACGAAAAAACAAGGGTTTACTACATTTTTTCGGACGAATAATTGGGTGTGCGATACAATTTTTCGGACGAATAATTGGGTCTTCGATACATTTTTTCGGAGGAATGTGTGATTTTGGGAGGAAGTGAACAATTATTTTGGAATGAAGAGGCAAAAAAATGAAATGAATAGTGAAATGGACTGAAATGGATTTTGAGATTGTATAATATGGGTGTAAATTTGCAATAGATGAAATTAATATCCAGAATAATTCCCTATACGGAATCTATCATAAAGCGTGGACTTCTGTGCTACGATATACAGAGTATATATTTTTAATCCTTAAAAAACAAAAGATATGAGAAAGTTTTTCAATTTTGCTGTAATGTCCATCATTGCCATGGTCAGCTTATTTGCGCCAACGACAGTAGACGCTCAAGAATCGTATTATTCTCAGAGAGCAGATGATTCTTATTCAACTTCTTTCCGAACATCGTCAGATGTGATGTCTTATCTATCGAGTAGGACTTTCTATGACGGTAAAGTAAACCTCAGAATCGCTTATGATGCAGTATATGCGAATGGAAATGCGATAACAGCCGCACCAATTGTCTCAGACATAACCTCCACTTCGGCATTTATACGAGCTACTTCAGCATATATAGGAGGTCGAGAATTTACCTTCTATCTCAACGCATCCAAAGGAACAATCAGTTGTTTGGAGTCCGGTGAAAAATTTTATCTAAAGTAAATTAATACTGTCTGATAATAATTACGTTGGGAAATTTTTTTAGTGAAAATCAATAAGTTAGGTGAAATTTTAAAATTAACAGTTATGAAAAAAATCAATTATTTATGGAGCAGCCTTATTGCTCTGATGGTGTTAGTTCTTGTGAGCTGTGGAGGCTCAACGGTGGTTGATGGTCGTGAGGCGGTGGATTTGGGTCTATCGGTAAAATGGGCAACGGCAAATGTAGGAGCAAGTACTCCAGATTCTAAGGGGGACTATTTTGCATGGGGCGAGACCAGCACAAAAACTCTGTTTACATGGAAAAACAGTAAGATGATGTTCAGTAATGTGTCTGAGATACAGGGAAGGTCGGATTATGATGCAGCGACCAAGGAATGGGGCAGTAATTGGAGAATGCCAACCCAAAGAGAGATTCAGGAGCTTGTAGATAAGTGTAAATGGGAATGGAGCCGGGAAGGTGACTGTCAAGGCTATAAGGTCACAGGTCCAAGCGGGAATAGCATTTTCCTGCCTGCCGGAGGATGCTCATATGATGGAACGGTACATTTCAAAAACTCTGCCGGCTTATACTGGAGCGGCACAGCCGAAGGTGGTAATATGGCTTATATAATTGCCACGAGTGATGCCGGCACCCATTCGGTTATTACAAATAATTTATATTTTGGCTGTCTTATCCGTCCGGTGACAGAGAAATGAAAATGAAATAAAAAAGAAAGAAAAGAATCTATGAAATACACGTGAAAAGGGGAGCCAGGTGGCCATGTTAAAGTGTGCCACCTGACTTTTGTGGTATATGATGTGTTTGGGGAATTATTCGAGTTTCAGTTCGTATCGAATACCGGTCATTTTACCGCAGACGTATGCGGTTGGCGGCAAGGAGCCTTGTATTAGGTTTGAGATGTAAAGAGGCTCGCCTTCGATGATAGAGCTGCACCGGAAGGTGTCTCCGGGCATGAGTCTGGTGTTTTCGGAGTAAATGACGGTGAAGTCGATACCGCCGGAGTATTGTATGTCGCAAATTCGGTCCGGTAGCCAAATGAGTCTCAAGATGTCTCCTTTGTCTAAAGCGTCAGTGACGTCAATTGTGCGGGAAAGGACGGGGGAGCTGTTTATTAGCTTTTCAGCAGAGCCGGAAGAGTAGCTATTCCAGTCTTTGTATCCGAGGAATTTGGCTAATATGTCGAGAGTGGAAGTACGGGGTTTTACGTTGTCGTCAACAATCCCCCAAATGCGTTTTAGGGTGTTGTGCCCGATGACTTCATGGAGGCGGTTGTAAATTAGTTGTCTTAGAAATTCGAAGTCTTTAGTGGTTTTGATATTCCTGCCGAGAGCGACTTCGATTTCGGTGGCGATATTGTTCATATTTTGTTATTATAGGTATCTAAAAGCTTCGGGAATTTCTTCGGGGTGGTATTGTTTGAGTATTTTTATCATTTTTTTGAATGCGTCGGACTCTTTACGGCAAACAGCCTGCCATAGAATTATTTCCTCCTGTGGACTAAATTCATGCAAGCGATTTCTGTAAACCCGCACGAGCTCGAGGATTTCGTGTGTGGCGTCTCCTCTTTTAGCCCAAGTAAATTCTTCGATAGGAGTGGTATATTTTTTGACAATTGCGTTAAGCTTGGCATCGTAAATTGCGATTTCGTGCAGGACTTTTTGGTTGCTTTGCTCTGTGCTGTCCTTGTATTCTCTAAGGGTCTTGTTGTAGTCTGAAATTGCAGATATGGAGTCGGCTTGTCGAGAGACGACGTCGTTTATAGCGGAGTATGCGCTGTTCATGGAGGCGATGCTGTCGTTAAGTGCGTCAACGGTAGCCTGAAGTTTTTCGGCGTTTTTGATGCCTCTGAGGTTTGAGTATGAGAATATTGCAAGTGCCGCTGAAATGACGATAGTGCAAGCAGCGATAGCGGATAGAATGATGAGCGGAAGCCGTTCTCTGCGCTGAATGTCGGCAATGAGAGCAGTGGCGGTTGTGTATCTGTTAGTGATGTCGCAGGTGCATTTATGAATGATGGCGCCGTATCCGAGGTCCATTTCGCTGAAAATCATGCCGATGCTGTAGATGTCGTTTCTGACGTCCGGGGTGTTGGCAGACAGCTGTTCCGGCGCCATGTATGAGATAGTGCCGGCAGGCTGTTTGAGCAGCGAGTAGTCGTCGGTGTCAGCGAGTCCGAAATCAATAATCTTTACGTTGTCGCCATTGTTTGAGATAATGATGTTTGAGGGCTTGAGGTCTCGGTGAATTACACCCATGGAGTGGATGTAAGCGACGGCTTGTGCAATTCGGTGAGCGACATTTCTGCGTTCGGCTCTTGAATGTTTGTCTGTAAGCCATTCTTTAAGAGTAGTGCCTTCGACGTATTCCATGACGATGCAGGGTCCGATTTTTGCGACATCTTCGAGGCCTGAGACGGCGATGACGTTAGGGTGCTGCAGCTTGACTGTCATTTCAAACTCTTTACGGAGCCTTAAAATGGCAGCTTCGTCGTCTTGTCGTGTTATGCCTTTAAGGAGCCACCACCTGCCGTAGCGTTTGGCTTTGGCGACGATGTTGGTTTCAGACGTGGAAATTACTTCAATGTCTGTAAAATTTCTGTTTATTCCTTCAAAGCTATCAGTAATGTAGCCAGAAGCGGATGTATCTGCGTTGTTCATATCGCAAAATTACATATTATTCGTGAAAGAAGATGAAAAATCGGCAAAAAAATCGTAACTTTGCAGAAGATTTGCAGTATTAACAAAATAATGAGATACGAAGAAGTATATTGTGGAAAGGAGGTGTTAAAGGTTCCGCGCGCCGAGAACTACGGCGACTGCATACGTCTAATGCAGAGCGACTTTTACCGCTATACCGGGAGGAAGGCAACGTTTATACAGATGCTATTTTCCTGCCACGAGACGTTTCGGCTGAATTTTTGGCTGAGGCTTTCTTCATATCGAGGATGGGCGTATTATTTTACGAAATATATGCTGAACAGGGTTCGTAGCAAGCGAGGTCTTGACATAATCGAGACTACGCGTATAGGCTATGGATTTCTGCTGAACCATAATATGAGTGTAGTGATAAATCCGAGTGCTGTGATAGGAAATAACTGCAATATCAGCCAGTTTACGACAATAGGCGCTAACGAGGGCGAAGCAGCCGTGATAGGCAATAATGTATATATTGGTCCCGGAGTCAGCATAGTTGAGAACGTGGCAATAGGAAGCGGCGCGACAATAGGTGCGGGTGCGGTGGTGACCAAAGATGTGCCATCGGGCGTGACAGTAGCAGGAGTACCTGCTAAGGTTATAAACAGCACATCGCATCCGGAGTATATCCTCCGACGATGGAGTGAAGAATAGGGACCTAAGACACTAAAATACTATATTTCAGGTAAAAAATCGCTGCAAAAGCCAAAAAAGTGGGCGCAAAGTTTTGCAGTGTGGAAAACAATTTGTAATTTTGCGCCGCAAAAATATCTTTAACAGAAAAAAACAACTAAAAATATAAACAACAAAATGATTATCGTAGAAGTAAAACCAGGTGACAACATTGAAAAAGCGCTGAAGAAATTCAAACGCAAATTTGAAAAAACAGGTATTGTAAAAGAGCTTCGTAGCCGTCAGGCATTCGAAAAGCCATCAGTACGCAACCGTAAGAAAATGATGAAAGCGGTTTACGTACAGCAACTTCGTACAGCAGAAGAATAAAAATTATAAAAATCACGAAAAAAAAGTTTCCAAAAAATTTGGAAATTACGTCAGAATAGACTAAATTCGCAATTACAATACTGAGGGACGAGCAAGTGTCCTGAAAGTAAACTTCTAAAGCGGAAAGTCTATGTACGTTGATGATTTTTTGACATATATACGGTGTGAGCTGAATCTTTCAGTTCACACCGTTTTGTCTTATCGGATAGACTTGCGCCAGTGGGCGGATTGGGCAACAAACGGCAGTCGTGAGACGCTTGACGAGAAAAGTGTCACAGTAAACGACATACGGGCGTGGCTTGCTCACCTGGCGAAAGGCGGGATGTCGTCACGGACAATAAGGCGTAAGACTCAAGCCCTGAGAGCGTATTTCAAATACCTAATGCGCTATAAGGGTCTGACGTCCAATCCTGCGGAGGAGGTAATATTGTCAAAGACAGACAAGCCGCTGCCGGTGTATGTTCCGCAGGGGGAAATCAACACGCTGCTTGACGAGCGCTATGATGAGACAGATTTTGAGCAGACACGTAATCACCTAATCCTGCTGATGCTGTATTCTACGGGTATGCGCCGCGATGAACTAATCACTCTTACAGACAAGAATGTAGACCTTGCGAAAGATGAACTGAAAGTGCTGGGAAAGAGGGATAAGGAGCGCATAATACCATTCGGAAAAGAGCTGAAAGAAGCGATAAGGTCTTACCTGAGGCTCAGAAACCAAGAAGTGGCGATGCAGTGTGACCGATTTTTCGTAAGGCAAAATGGCAAGGAGCTATATCCAAAGCTGGTATATAACGTGGTGCGTGATACACTGACAGAATCGGGCGTTCATTCGAGCCGACGCAGTCCACACGTGTTACGTCATTCTTTTGCGACGGATATGCTGAACAATGGCGCAGAACTGACAGCAGTGCAACATCTTCTTGGGCATCAATCACTTGCAACAACACAGGTATATACACATATTACCTATCGAGAACTTCAAAACAATTATCAACTCGCCCATCCTCGGGCATCTAAAAGAAAAGGAGGATAACCATGGAAGTTAAAATTCAGTCAATCCACTTCGACATCGCCGAACGTCTGGAAAGTCACATCAACAAGAAGGCAGAACGCCTTGCTCGCCATCATGCGGCAATTTCTCGCCTTGACGTAACTCTGAAAGTAGTAAAGCCTGAAAGCGCCATGAATAAGGAGGCGATAATCAAGGCAGTAATCCCGCAAGACGAAATAATCGCAACAAAGGTAGCAGACACGTTTGAAGAGGCAGTAGA
Source organism: uncultured Porphyromonadaceae bacterium (assembly GCA_945231345.1). Classification (GTDB taxonomy): domain Bacteria; phylum Bacteroidota; class Bacteroidia; order Bacteroidales; family Muribaculaceae; genus CAJUPY01. The sequence continues at coordinate 5,167 of CALYOL010000049.1, read as the reverse complement.
TACTTGCCTCGAAGCTATTGAAAAGCAGCTTGAGAAGAATAAAAACAAGAAATAAGAGAAATCATAGTTATGGCATCGTGATGCTGTAAGATAAAAGCTAAGTGGCTGTCTTACTCTTTAAAGTCAGGCAGCCACTTTTGTGTTATTATGGAATAGACTCTAATATTCTTCCCAAGGCTTTATTTCAATTTCATCTACCGGCATTGATGTGAAAGCGGAGATGAATGCAGATGCAAGCCTTGCGTTGGTGATAAGTGGCACGTTAAGGTCGATAGCGGCACGTCGAATTTTGTATCCGTTGCTGAGCTCTGTGGAGCTGAGGTTTTTCGGGATGTTAATTACGAGGTCAATCTGCTTGTCGTGTAGGAGCGATAGTGCCTGTGGCTGCATATCGCTTTCAGATGGCCAATAAACTCGGATAGCCGGGATGCCGTTGTCGTTAAGGAATCGGTGAGTGCCACCGGTTGCGTATAGTGAATATCCGTGCTTGTGGAGCAGGTGTGCAGCGTCGAGGAGGTCTGCTTTTTGCTTAGGAGTACCAGTGCTGAGAAGTACTGCCTTTTCCGGGATACGGTATCCGACGGACAGCATAGACTTGAGGATTGCCTCGTTAGTGTCATCGCCGATGCATCCGACTTCGCCAGTTGAGGACATGTCCACACCAAGGACAGGGTCTGCGCCTTGTAGACGTGAGAAGCTGAATTGTGAAGCTTTGATGCCGACGTAGTCGAGGTCGAAAGCATTTTTGTGCGGCTTTTCTACGGGTATTCCCATCATAACCTTCGTAGCGATGTCAATAAAGTTGATTTTCAGTACTTTAGATACGAATGGGAAGCTGCGTGAAGCACGGAGGTTACATTCAATGACTTTGATGTCGTTGTTTTTAGCCAGATATTGAATGTTAAACGGGCCGGAAATGTTAAGAGCCTTTGCAATCTGAGAAGATACTTTTTTAATTCGTCTCATTGTCTCCACATAAAGTTTTTGTGGAGGGAAGCAGATTGTTGCGTCACCGGAGTGAACGCCGGCAAACTCAATGTGCTCGGAGATGGCATAAACTTTTATTTCGCCGTTTTGCGCAACGGCATCCATCTCGATTTCTTTTGCGTTTTGGATAAATTCCGTAACAACGACCGGATGCTGCTTAGAAACGTTTGCTGCGAGCCTGAGGAAACGCTCCAGCTCTTCATTGTTAGAGCAGACGTTCATAGCGGCTCCGGAGAGAACGTAGCTTGGTCTGACAAGCACGGGGAATCCGACTTCAGCAATAAATTGCTTTATGTCTTCAAAGCTGGTTAGCTCTCTCCATCGCGGCTGGTCTATGCCGAGGCGGTCCAGCATTGCGGAGAATTTGTGTCTGTCTTCGGCGTTGTCAATGCTTGTGGCAGACGTGCCGAGGATGTTAATACCCTGTTCGTCGAGTCTGGTAGCGAGGTTGTTAGGGATTTGTCCTCCCACGGAAAGGATAGTGCCGTGAGGCTGCTCGAGGTCGAGTATGTCCATCACACGCTCGAATGTCAGCTCGTCGAAGTAAAGGCGGTCGCACATGTCGTAGTCGGTAGATACGGTTTCCGGGTTGTAGTTAATCATTACGGAGCGCCACCCTTCTTTTTTGACGGTCATGAGAGCGTTTACGGAACACCAGTCAAATTCCACTGAGCTTCCGATGCGGTATGCTCCTGAACCGAGCACCACGATAGAGCGGTGGTCGTGAAGGTATTCGACGTCGTTTTGTGAGCCGTTGTATGTGAGGTATAGATAGTTTGTCTGTGCCGGATATTCGGCGGCGAGAGTGTCAATCTGCTTGACAACGGGGATGATTCCGTTTTCCTTACGGAGAGTGCGGACTGCGAAAGAGTCGGCGTTGCTGTCGAAGTCTGATTTTCGGACTTCTCGTGCTATCTGGAAGTCGCTAAATCCCTGTTCCTTGGCTGTGCGGAGCAACGGGAGCGGCAGAGATGCGATTTCAGAGAATTTTTGGAGCTCGTCTGCTGTGTCAATTATGTGTTTGAGCTTGTGTAAAAACCAGTTGTCGATTTTAGTGAGTTCGTGAATTTTCTCTACGGAGTACCCCGCAGCCATTGCTTGTGAGATGATGAAAATTCGCTTGTCGGTAGGGTCTGCGAGAGCCTGGTCGATATCATCGACTTTAATTTGCCTGTTTCCAACAAATCCGTGCATGCCCTGTCCTATCATTCTAAGCCCTTTCTGTATAGCTTCCTCGAAAGTTCTGCCGATAGCCATGACTTCTCCTACGGATTTCATGCTACTGCCGATTTCACGGCTTACGCCATGGAATTTGCCGAGGTCCCAGCGAGGGATTTTGCACACGATATAGTCAAGAGCGGGTTCAAAAAAGGCGGATGTGGATTTTGTGACGGAGTTTTTCAGCTCGAAAAGACCGTATCCGAGTCCAAGTTTAGCAGCTACAAAAGCCAATGGATAGCCTGTAGCCTTAGAAGCGAGGGCAGAAGAACGGCTGAGTCGTGCATTGACTTCGATTACGCGATATTCCATAGATTTAGGGTCGTAAGCGTATTGAACGTTACATTCGCCAACGATGCCAATATGTCGGATAATCTTGATAGCGAGAGCGCGGAGGTAATGGTAATCCTCGTTTGATAGAGTCTGTGAAGGTGCTACGACGATGCTTTCGCCGGTGTGAATGCCCAGCGGGTCGAAATTCTCCATGTTGCAGACCGTGATACAGTTGTCGTATCGGTCTCTTACAACTTCGTATTCTACTTCTTTCCAGCCTTTAAGTGACTTTTCGATGAGCACTTGAGGGGAGAAAGAGAGTGCTTTTTCAGTGAGAGAGACAAGTTCTTCCGGGTTGTCGCAAAATCCGCTGCCAAGTCCTCCGAGTGCGTAAGCTGCGCGTACAATCACCGGGTATCCGAGAGCTTCTGCTGCGGTGAGAGCGTCGTTTACGCTGTTGACAGCCTCGCTCTTGATGGTTTTGACATTGATTTCGTCAAGTTTTTTTACGAAAAGCTCACGGTCTTCCGTGTCCATAATCGCCTGAACAGGAGTTCCGAGCACACGGAGATTGTATTTTTCGAGTACTCCGCTCTGATATAGCGCGACACCGCAGTTTAGTGCAGTCTGTCCGCCAAATGCGAGGAGTATACCGTCCGGTCTTTCTTTTTGAATAACTTTCTCAACAAAGTATGGTGTGACGGGGAGGAAGTAAATTTTGTCTGCAAACCCCTCAGAAGTCTGGACAGTTGCGATATTCGGGTTAATGAGGATAGTCTCGATGCCTTCCTCTTTCATAGCTTTTAAAGCCTGCGAGCCGGAATAGTCAAATTCGCCGGCTTCACCGATTTTGAGAGCTCCGCTGCCGAGCAGCAACACTTTCTTAATTTTGTCGTCAATCATCGTATGGGGTTTATAGCAGTTTTATAAAATCGTCGAAAATAAATTCAGTGTCTTTTGGTCCTGAAGAAGCCTCCGGGTGGAACTGTGCAGAGAAGAATGGTTTTGTCTTGTGCCGAATACCCTCGTTTGTGCCGTCGTTCATGTTTATGAAAAGAGGTTCCCAGTCTTCCGGTAGCGTGTCTGAATCTACGGCATATCCGTGATTTTGAGAGGTGACGTAGCAAGTGTTAGTACCGGCTTTCAACACTGGCTGATTGTGGCTTCTGTGTCCGTATTTGAGCTTATAAGTTTTTGCTCCGGCGGCTTTAGAGAGAAGCTGGTTTCCCATGCAAATTCCGCATATAGGCTTCCCGATTTCCATCGCCTTGCGAATGTTCAAGACAGTGGCTTCAGCCATGTCGGGATTTCCGGGGCCGTTTGATATGAAAAGCCCGTCGTAAGGAATTGTGGTGAAGTCGTAGTCCCAAGGCACGCGTATAACTTTCACGCCGCGCTTAGTGAGGCAGCGGATGATGTTGTGTTTAGTGCCGCAATCTACCAGAACAACGACTTTTTCGCCGTCGCCGTGTACTTCAACGCTCTTGCAACTGGTCTTTGCGACGAGGTTCTCAAGGTTAGGGTCATAAAAAGGGATGTCGTCGCATCCTTCAATGATGATTTTGCCGAGCATTGAGCCTTTTTCGCGGAGGTGCTTTGTGAGCGCGCGAGTGTCGATTCCGTAAATGCCGGGGATTTTTTCTTCTTCGAGCCACTGTGATAGAGAGCGGTCAGCCTGCCAGTGGCTGTGTTCCCAAGAATAGTCTTGAGCGACGATGGCCTTTGCGTGAATACGTTCGCTTTCGTAATACTGGCTGACGTCGTTCAGCTCACGGCGAGGTGGAACGCCGTAATTGCCGAGGATAGGATAGGTAGTAACGAGAATTTGTCCTTCGTAAGAAGGGTCTGTTAGGCTTTCCGGGTATCCGGTCATAGCAGTGTTAAAAACCACTTCTCCGGCAGTGGCAGAAGCGTGTCCGAATGATTTACCCTCAAATGTTGTGCCGTCTTCCAGAATAAGAACGGCGCGTAAAGTCTGACGCATGCTGATAAGAATTAATAGTTATCAGGGGAAGCCAGCCATAGAAAATCGCGCCTATTAGGGCACTAAAATCCATTAGGCGGGTTCATAGTCCCTTTTCGGAGTACAAAGTTAAGATTTTTTGCGCATTTATCCTTGTAAAAGTTTAGTCTTTTCTTCATAAAAATGATTAAATGAAATATATTTATATGTCAGAATGATTTTTTTCCAAAAAATCTTTGACGAACAAAAAATAATTCTTAACTTTGTAGCTCACTTCCACTAAACGCAAAGGGGATGACCGGTTTTGACAGCGTGTAGAGGTGGTGTGTAAGCATGCAGAGCAATGATGGCTACGCTCTATAATCAGGGACATCAAAAATTCAAATGGCGAAAATACTTACGCTCTTGCTGCCTAATCGAAGAATAGTAGATTACGCTTAATCTCCGCAACAGTTGCAGAGACAAGACATCGCCCGATTGTCGTCGTCCCGAGACTAATCGACAAGGCGGTGCAGGTAAATCGGGAATAGGGGGCTGATTTCCTCGATAGGCTTCCGAAATTTTAGGGGATAAGGGTGCGGTTGGTTGTCTTTGGCCTGCCACATCACGAAAATCAATTAAAGAATAAGCATGTAGAAAGCACATTAGTTCCGCGTTTGGACGAGGGTTCAAGTCCCTCCATCTCCACAAGTAAGTCTTGTAAGTCTTTGATTTACGAGGCTTTTT
>CALYOL010000048.1 GCA_945231345.1 uncultured Porphyromonadaceae bacterium | reverse complement strand
TGATGTTTATTGCCACAGACAGCCAAAAATACGTTGTAAGCGGCATTTTTTATATTGACGACGGAGAGGCAGCCGCCAAACCAGACTCCGTATCACCAATAAGAGATGCAGTAGAGCGCGATATAATCCATTTGAGCAAAAATTTGAGATAGAATGCGGTATATTAAGGATTTACAAGAAGGCGTCACAGTGGCTTTGGAGGAAATATGCGCTGAAAGAGTAGAAAAATACCGCAAAATGCTCTTGCCGAACGAAATCGCAGATATTGACGCAGCCGGAAGCATTAAGCGGCGCGAGGAAATGACTGTCACTCGTGGCATGATAAAGGAAATCTTCGGCGAACATGCTATGATACGCCATAATCCTGACGGCTCGCCATATATTGCTGATTATAAAGGATATATATCCATATCACACACCAAGGGCTTTGCTTGCATAGCATATTCCGATAGTCCTGTGGGAATAGACGTGCAGCAATGGAGCAATGCTCTGATTTCAATAAAAGAGAAATACCTTAATGAGGCGGAAATAGAGGCATTTGGCGAAAACAAATTGCAACTTTTAAGGGCATGGTGTGCTAAAGAGGCAACATATAAGATACTTCGAATTAAAAATCTGTCGCTCAAGGCAATAGACACTACACATTTTCCTGAAATAGTTGTCACTCCGACAACAGACACACTTGAACCGCTCTATGACACGCCTATTAAAATTGACTGCGCCGTAGTATTGGACAAAATCAGGCTTAATGGAGCGGAGATATTTGTCAAACCGGAACTGTGCATAGTCTTAATTGTTAAATAAACGTTAAAATTTTCATAAATTGCTTTATATTAGTGGAATTTGGCGTAAATTTGCAGTTACAACACTTTTTTCAAACGAAAGATAAACCTACATAGAAAACGAATACATTCATGAAACTTTTCACTCTCAAAAAGTTAATTGCCACAGCACTATTGTGCATGGGCGTATTTGCGTCAAACGCAGAAATTCCGGCGGGATATTACCGGTCGCTCAATGGAAAGTCTAACGCCGAACTGAAGACCGCTATCCATAACCTTCTAAAGGACCATACACTCGTATCGTCATACAATGCGCTGCCACAATATTTTGCAAAGACCGACGTATATAACGACGGCACCAACCGCTGGTGGGACATGTATAGCAACGACGTGCGATATGCGCCATCCTTCTCAGGACTAAACCGAGAGCACTCATTTCCTAAAAGCTGGTGGGGCGGAGGCTCAGACACACCGGCATACGTGGACCTGAACCACCTGTATCCGTCTGAGATGAAAGCGAATACAGCAAAGTCAAACTATCCACTGGGAGTGGTAGCGACAGCATCGTTTGATAACGGCTGCTCCAAGGTTGGTAGCCCAACAACAGGTCAAGGTGGCGGAGCGTCAAAGGTATTTGAGCCGGATGACAGATATAAGGGCGACCTTGCACGCGCATATTTCTACATGGTGTGCTGCTACCAAAACCTTACATGGAAATATACCTATATGGTGCAGCAAAACACTTATCCTACACTCACCACCTGGGCGATAAACCTGCTCATGAAATGGCACCGCGAAGACCCGCCAAGTGAAAAGGAATATCTCCGCAACGAGGAAGTGTATAAGGTGCAGAACAACCGTAACCCATTCATAGACTATCCAGAACTTGCCGAATACATATGGGGCAACAAGAAGGACAAGCCATTCTATGAAACAAACAGCGATGAACCTGCAGGTGACCCAATTCTCATCACCCCTGTGCAGGGCATGACACTTGACTTCGGACAGGTTGCAATAGGCAAATCTACTACAGCTCGCCTTCTTTTCCGCGGAGAGAACCTCACAGGCTCGCTCTCAATCGCACTGTCAACAGGCGACAAGGCTATGTTCTCAATTCCTACAAAATCAATTTCTACAAGCAAGGTAAATACCCCAACGGGCTATGACCTTGAAATCACTTATACACCTACCGCTATCGGCAAACACACCACTAAGCTGATTGTATCAGACGGCGGCATCACCGGTTCACGCGGAATAGTTTTCAATGCGGAATGTTGTGAAATGCCTACTCTCCAGACACCAAAGGCACTACCTGCAACAGACATCCAAGAAGATTCTTATGTAGCAAACTGGGAAATCCCGGCAGGCGACGAAATTGACTATTATATCGTAACCCGCACCCGCCTGTGTAACGGTGTATCATCAATCGAAGAAATAGAGGCAGAGACAAATTCGCTTGAGATAGAAGACTTTGCAGAGTCAACATCTGAAAGCTATTATGTACAATCTGTACGCCTGGGCGAACGCTCACAGCCATCAAACGTGATATTTGTAGAACACGCAGGCGTGACGGGCATAGAGGCAGACATGAAGCTCGGCACATGCAATATACCTGGCGGCGTACGCTTTGTATGCTCACAAGTTCACCATAATGTAGCTATTTACGACGTGGCAGGACGCCAGATAATGACGCTCCCACAGGTAGAAAACGATGATGAAATAATGCTCCCATACGGTGTTTACCTCATCTCTGTACCATCTCAGCGCCAGCTCCTGAAGGTAATTGTGAAATAAAAACGAACCCAAATTGTTGTAGTCATATTGTTGCGGTGGGGTGCACGAGTTTGTGTACCCCACTCTTTTTTGCCACCATTTGCAGAAAAAGTTGAAATTTGTTCAATAAATGTTAAAATATTTGAATGTTTAAAGAATATGGATTATTTTTGCAGATTGAAAAGGAATATCAATGCGAAAACAATAAAAAATTAATATAAATCCAAAAGACCTAAACATGAAACAAATTAGCCGACTGTTATTGTTGACAGTAGCAATTATTCTTGGCGTAAGCACAGCGATGGCTGCCGATGCGCCGGTGAAACGAGAAATGCGCAGCACATGGCTCGCAACCGTATGGCGCCTTGACTGGCCAAGTGCCACAATCGGTGGTGGTGGCACAGTAGCATCACAAAAAGCAGAAATGATAACACTGCTTGACTCTCTTCAGGCAAACAATTTCAACTGCGTAAATTTCCAGGTACGCGGACGTGCCGACGCGTTTTATAAATCAAGCTACGAACCATGGTCTGAAGACCTCGTATCAAAGCGCGGTAATGACCCGGGCTACGACCCACTCGCATTCGTAGTGGAAGAATGCCACAAGCGCGGCATGGAATGTCACGCATGGCTCAACCCATATCGCTATGAGTCTGTAAAAGGACAGTGGAACAATCTTCCCGGCTGCTATCGCAGCACCCATCCTGAATGGCTTATCGACCAGGGCGGAATGTCAATCTTCAACCCGGCACTGCAGGAGGTAACAGACCTCATCTGCAATATTATCCGCGAAATTATCACAAACTACGACGTGGACGGAATACTTTTCGATGACTACTTCTATCTTCAGGGCACTACAACCCAAGACGATGAGCAATACAATGCATACACCGCAGCAGGCGGTACACTCGGCAAATCAGACTGGCGCCGCCAGAACGTAAACAACATGGTAAAATCCGTTTACAACACAATCCAAGACGTCAAGCCATGGGTGCGCTTCGGTATATCACCTGCAGGTATTGCCTGCACATCAGCCGGAGTTGCCTCAAAATACGGACTTTCATCATACTGCCCAACAGGAAGCGACTGGCAGTATGACGGCATATATTCCGAGCCGGTGCAGTGGCTTATGGACCACTCCATTGACTACATCTCTCCACAGATATACTGGACTATCGGACATACTACCGACTATGATGCGGCTACAAAATGGTGGAGCCAGACAGCGGCACACTTTAACCGCCACCTGTATGTCTCTCACTCAATATCTTCGCTGACATCATCAAGCAAGGGTGCAGAGGCACTATCAAGAAACGAGCAGACAATCCTCGCTTCCAAAGCACCAAAGTCTTCAGGTCCTAACGCATCAGCATTTTTCGAATACGCAAATGAGGTGCGCCTGAACCGCGAGTACTCACTCGACGGCTGCCCGGGTTCAATATTCTATTCTACAAAATACGTCTATAAGACAGCACCTCTCTTCGGTCACTATCTCAAGACTCAGGTTTTCAACAGCAAAGCGCTGCTTCCAACAATGACATACAAGCCTGGCAACAACCCCGGCATCGTGTCAAACGTAGAGCTTAACGGAAACGAACTGACATGGGACGGCTACGACAACGTACGCTATACAGTGTATGCTATCCCTACAATCGTGGATATTGCAAACTTTGACAAAGAAGCGGAATATCTCCTCGGCATGAGCTATGACACATCATTCACTATCCCAGACAACAAAATGGCGGGTTATAACTATGCAGTGTGTGTTCTTGACCGCGTAGGCAACGAATATTCAGCAGCTTTCGCAGGACTTGCCACCGAGCCTCTTGACGCTCCTAAACTCATCACCCCTGCAGCGAATGAAAGCATTGAAGCTCCATTTATCTTTAAGTGGAATGCAGTGGCAAACGCTACTATTTACACTGTAGAAGTGGCTTACGACAATGAGTTCAAGAAAATGGTAGCAACCGGACAGACTACAGGTACAACACTTGCGACAGACGTATTCGAGCTTCTTCCTGTAGACACACAGCTCTACTGGCGTGTACGCGCCTCAGCAAACGGATATGTTGACGGTGTATCAGCCGTAAATCCGTTTAAGTCTATCATGGTGCATGTAACAAGCCCGGCTGACGGCTCAGTAAACATGACATTCACCCCTACTATCACATGGTCGCCGGCAGACCGCAAGGTGACGCTTGAAATCTCCAGCACACTGGACTTTGAAAAAATCGTATATTCAAAAGAGGTGTCATCAGGCAGCCACACTGTAGAAAAATACGTACTCGGCAGCAATACGAAATACTTTGTCCGCTTTAACTATACAAAAGACGGCATGCAGGTATTCTCTCCTGTAATTTCTTTCACAACAAAGGTTGCAGACCCGGTTGCCACCACGCTCGCATTCCCTACAGAGGGCGGCGACATCTATGGTGACAACTATGTGATTGCAAACAAAGTTGAAGGTGCAGACAAGGTCGTATTTGAAGTTGCAAAATCTAAATCTTTCCCTTCACGTTCAAAGGTGACATACATCGGCACCACCGGTCAGTGGGAGTCTGCGTTCATCTCTACATGGACACAATCCACCACATTCTGGTCTGCAGGCACTACATATTATTTCCGCGCACTTGTACAGTATAAAGACGCAACGGGCAACACCGTAAAATCTGGCTACTCACCAATAGTATCAGCCATATACCGTGGTGCCGAGGGTGCAGCAGAAGTTGTAGAAGCCGACAGTTTCACAATCGACGGCAATACACTCCGCCTTGGTGGCGTGAAAGCAGACGTGACAGTGTATAACGTAGCAGGACAGGCAGTAATGAGCGCTACCAGCGACTCAGAACTTAGCCTTGCCCCACTCGCATCCGGCATTTATCTCATCAAAATCAATGCCGCAGACAAGTCTGCCACTCTCAAGCACATTGTGAAATAATATTTTCGCACAAAATAATTATGAGTCCAAGCCTGCCGTAGCGGGCTTGGACTTTTTTTGACAAATGGCAACACTTTGGAATACATCGCACATTACAATCTATCACTATTACATAGGAAAAAAATATAAAAAATAGGGAGTTCACTGAAAATTTGCAAAATAATTGTGAAAATTTTTGCATATATCATAAAAATGCAGTAAATTTACGCACTTTTTCCCCATTGCGAAAAATAATAACAAACTTAACATAAAAACAGTAAACATTACAGACTATGTATAAAACTTATTTATACAAAATTTTGGCTATCACCCTATGTGCTATAGGGTTATCAGCATCTGCAGCTACCCTGACAGAGGGATTTGAGGCAGTGGCAAATGGAAAATATACAGACTCCACTGTACAAGGCGACGCATGTGTGTGGAATGTATCAGACGCAGGCACGTTTGGAGATAATGCTTATGCCGGCACTCGTTCAATGAGATTTGGAAAAACAGCTTCCAGCTATTTTGCCATGGCTTCAGACAAGAGCGGCGGCGCGGGAACACTTACTTTCTACGCCCGCGAATGGTCAACAAAAGACGGCGCGGCAACGTTAAACGTGCAATATTCAACAGACGGCGGGTCATCATGGACTACCGTAGGCACTGCATCAATTTCCAGCACCACTTACACAAAATATTCTTACACAATCAACAAAAGTGGCAGCGTAAGAATAAAATTTGCCCAGACAGCAGGCAAGCGCGCTATTTTTGACAGCATCACACTGACCGACTACACAGCGACTACTACAACCTCCGGCATCACATCGCCAACAAATGGCAGCACTGTGGATTTCGGCACTTGCACAGCAAACGTAAACAGTCAGCAGACGATTGTGGTGAAAGGCACCGGACTCACTGCATCCACTACCGTAGCCGTTTCAGGCACAGGCTTTTCTTGTGGCTCTACAAGCCTGAGCGCATCCAAAGTAAATTCTACATCCGGCGCACAGCTGCAAGTTAATTTCAAGGGCACTTCAGGCGGTTCATATTCCGGCACATTGACCCTGACAAACGGCAGCACCACGATTAAGGTAAACCTAAAAGCAACCGTTGCAGGTACTACCACCACTACACCTAAATTCAGCAGCCCGACAAACGGCAGCACAGTGGATTTCGGAACTTGCACGGCAAACACCACAAGCCAACAGTCTGTAAACGTAAAGGGCTCTAACTTTACAGAGGCAGCTACGGTCAGCATCAGCGGCACAGGCTTCTCAGTAAACACTACTTCGCTGAGTGCGAGCACAATAAACTCAACTAATGGCGGTACGCTGCAAGTAAACTTCAAGGGTACTTCCGGCGGCACATACACCGGAACACTCACCATCACCAGCGGCTCTGTTTCCACTAAGGTAAACCTCAAAGCGACCATCTCCGGCGGCACTACCACAACCTCCGGCATCACATCGCCAACAAATGGCAGCACTGTGGATTTCGGTACTTGCACAGCGAGCACCACAAGCCAACAGACTATTGTGGTGAAAGGCACCGGGCTAACATCAGCCACATCAGTATCTGTTTCAGGCACAGGCTTCACCGCAGGTTCTACAAGCCTCAGCGCATCTAAAGTAAATTCTACATCCGGTGCACAGCTACAGGTAAACTTCAAGAGCGCAAGCGCAGGCAGCTATACCGGCACTCTTACACTTACTAACGGCAGCACCACCATCAAGGTGAACCTCAAAGCCACTATCGGCTCATCATCAAGCAGCGGAGGCAGCACTACCACAGCCACTTATACATCACCTGCAGCCGGCAGCACCGTAGACTTCGGCACCGTAGCACTCAACACCACACAGACGTCTACAGTGATTGTAAAAGGCACGGGACTAACCGCATCTACCACTGTGACAGTTTCCGGCACAGGCTTTAGCACAGGTTCTACCACACTTAGTGCAACAAAAGTAAACTCAGACGCAGGAGCACAGCTCCAGATAAACTTCAAGAGCGCAACCGCAGGCACATTTAACGGCACACTAAAACTTGTCTCCGGCTCACTCTCACGCACCGTATCCCTCACTGCAAAAGCCGCATCTTCAGGGACATCAAGCAATTCAGACTCAGGCTCAAGCAGCAGTGGTTCCGGTTCAGGCTCAAGCAGCGGCTCAGGTTCAAGCAGCAGTGGCGGTGTGACATCAGACAATATCCCGAGCGGATATTACACTTCTTGCGAAGGCAAGTGTGGCTCTGAACTTCTGTCTTTACTCTGCAAAAAAATCAGCAGTCACACAGCAGTAAGCTATTCAGGGCTTTGGACTGCATTTAAAGATACCGACACAAAGAGCAACGGCAAAATCTGGGATATGTATTCTTCAAAAGAATTTACATACAGCACAAACCAATGCGGCTCTTACTCTAAAATAGGCGACTGCTACAACCGCGAACACTCATTCCCAAAGAGCTGGTTTAGCGACGCGACACCAATGTACACAGACCTCTTCCACATCTATCCGACTGACGGATTTGTAAACAACCAAAGAGCAAATTATCCGTTCGGAGAATGCAGCAGCGGAACTTACGTTGCATCTTCAGGCGGTGTGACTGCAAAGGGCAAGCTCGGTAAATCTACATATTCAGGCTATACCGGCACCGTATGGGAGCCTGACGACGAATACAAAGGTGACTTCGCACGTACTTACTTCTATATGGTAACAGCTTACAACACAAAGGTTTCAGGCTGGTCATCAGAAATGCTCAACGGTACATCTTATCCGGCATTCACCACATGGGCTATGAATATGCTCCTCAACTGGAACGCACTCGACCCTGTGAGCCAGAAGGAAGTGGACCGCCAGGAAAAAGTGTATGCAAAGCAGAAAAACCGTAATCCATTCATTGACCACCCGGAACTTGCAGACTATATCTGGGGTAGCAAAAAGACTACAGGGTGGTCTGCTTCATCTGCTGCAGCCACCGCATCTATCACTTATCCTGCAGACGGCACAACACTCAGCTTCGGAACAACCGCAACAGGCTCTACAAACGAGAAAATCGTGAGTGTAAAGAGCACCGGACTAACCAGCAACGTAACCGCAACAGTCTCCGGCACGGGTTTCTCATCTGCTGAAGTGATAAACAACACGCTCTCACTGTCTAAGCCTGCAGTAAGCGTAAAGGCTGAAACGACTACAACCGACGAGCTTGGAGAAGGCATTTTCGTACGAATCATATTTGAGCCTAACGCTCCGGCGGAATATAGCGGAATACTCACCCTTACTTCAGGCGACGTGGTGAGCAACGTAACACTTACCAGCGAAGCACTTGACGGACTTCCCGCGGCACCGGCAGAGAATGTGACATCTTCATCATTTGTAGCACGCTGGGTAGAAGTGGGCGATGCGTTTGATAATGGCACTTATCGCCTTGACGTAGCTGACGAAAACGGTCCGGTAGCAGGGTATCCCGTATATGTCAACGCCGAAGACCTTACATATGAGGTAACAGGTCTTGACCCAAATACAAAATACACTTACTCTCTCACATCACAGACTACACAAAGCAACGTAATAGACGTGACTACGCTTGCTCCGGCACCGTCAATCTACTTCGTATTCGACCCGGCAGACATGATGATGAATGCAGCGGAAAATATGGCTACAAAGCCTGCAGAAATCCTCCTTGAGGGCGAAAACCTCACAGAAGACATCACATTCACCGTTACCGCTCCATTTGAAGTGAGCCTTGATGGCGAGACATGGGCTACAAAAGTTGTTGCTCCGATGACAACCGAATCAATCCTTGTCCGCACAGGCGCAACCGAGGCGGGCGTTTACAACACCTCACTGCGTGCTACATCCGGCGAATACTACAACGACGTAGTATCACTCCAGAGCATCGTAATGGCTCAAAACTTCCTTGAGACATTTGAAAAATACGATACAGGAAGCGGTTCTTACGACGACAAATCTTACGACGGTGTTGCCACACTTTGGAACATTCACAATGGCGGTTTCTGGGCATCAGATGGCGGATACGAAGGCACTTACAGCCTCCGCCTCGGCAAAGACTCAGACAGCTACCTCGAAATGGTTCCTCTGAAATCTACAGGCGCGAAGTCTGTGTCATTCTTTGCACGAAAATGGAGTGCATCTGAGGCAGACGCAACAGTAGAAGTTCAATACGCTACAACTGAAGGCAGCGAATGGACTACAGCAGGGACTGTAAACCTTACATCCGAGACTTTCTCTGAATTTAAAGTTGATTTCAGTGTTGCAGGCGACGTAAAAATCCGCATAGCACAGACTGCCGGCACACGTTGGCTCATCGACAACATCGCTATCGAATCAAATACTTCAGGCATTGAGAATATCGAATCTGCAAGCGACTACCAAGTAGTTCCTTCTCAGGGCGGCGTGACAGTCTCTTCAGCTGAAGAAGTAGCCGTAAGCATCTATGGCATAGACGGCATCGTATATGTAAGCTCTGAAAAAGTAAGGGGAGCAAAAGCATTCACACTCCCGGCAGCAGGCGTTTATATCATAGCCGTTGGCGACAATTCACAGCGCATCATAATTAGATAATTAGATAATTAAGCAGAAAATGGGCAGCTCCACAGTGGGTTGCCCATTTTTTATTGCAAAAACGTAAAATTCAGCATTACATAAGTCTTCTAAAAGTCAATTTTACACCTGCATATTTGATTTTATGCCAAATTTCTTGTAGTTTTGCAAAAAATTTGAGATAATCTATGCAAATAATACAATATTTCCGTCAGCGACCGGCATTTATCTTGCTGTGCCTGCTATTCATCACGTTTATTCCATACCTTGGCGAGGCGCTATTCAACACAAAAGGAGAGCCGCGCGAGGCAATCGTTGCCGTATCTATGCTTCAGCAGGGCGACTGGATTTTGCCCGTGAGCAATGGTGGTGATATTCCCTACAAACCGCCAATGCTTGCATGGTGTATCGCATTGCTGTCGCTGATTACAGGCGGTGAAGTGACAGAATTTACATCACGCCTCCCCTCCGCACTCGCCATGATTGCCATGACGTTTACCACATACCTTATTGCTCGCCGAAACACGTCGCAGAGCAAGGCAATGATGATGGCACTTATCAGCATGACAGCATTTGAGGTGCACCGCGCCGCATTTGCCTGCCGAGTGGATATGTTACTGACAGCATTCATCGTTGGGGCGACATATTTGCTATATGATAACTATCAGAAACACAGGCAGATATTCTCTCTCGGAGCAATACTACTGATGAGCGGAGCCGTACTCACAAAGGGTCCAGTGGGAGCATTTCTTCCCGCTCTCGTGGCATGGGTATTTTATCTGCTGCGCGGAGAGAATTTCTGGCGCGCATCGCTGCTTACATCTGCAAACGCAATTCT
>CALYOL010000047.1 GCA_945231345.1 uncultured Porphyromonadaceae bacterium | reverse complement strand
TCATCTCCCTACGATAAAGTGGTGGAAATCAAGAATATAAGAGGGATGGTGGTAAAGAGAAAAAGGGTGTACCTTCAATCAGGCGCACCCTTTTAGCGTGAAATAATGTGTCTTATTAGCAGAAAAGAAGTTTATACATTAGAGCCTTGTGAATAAAATGGCTCTGAATCATTAGTTTGTCTAACTGTGGTGTTTTAGTCGATAGCGACGCGGAAATCGTCGAGGCAGAAGTAAGCAGGGTTGTTCATGCCGTAGTCTCCGCTGTCAGAAGATTCCATCTGGAAGTAAATGGAGTTTACTTCGCCGAGAGAAGTCAAATCTACAGTAGCCCAAGTGTCAAGGATTTCTTTGCCTTTAGCGAGTTCCACTCTAACAGAACCAACTTTCTTGCCGTCTTTCACACCGTTGATGTAAACGTAGCAGAAGCTGTTGTCTCCGAAAGGCTGTGCAGGGTAGCTACCGTTTTTCATGCCGTAGTAACCCCAAGTAGAGTTGGTGATAGCGATTGACTGAGGGCGGAATGTCTTGTTACCGAGGGTGTAAGCGATTTCGAGTGCGGGGTTTTCAGGCTGCTGAAGGCTCATTTCACCCCAAGCGTCCCACATAGCGAGCATATAAGGACGTCCTGCAACGACTCCTTTGCCGGTGATAGCACCCCACTGATGGTCAACCCAGTCGCCGATTTCAGTTCTGTCTTGAACGTCGGAAGAGAGACTTGGGCAGAAACCTTGCCAAGAGTAGTAAGTAACACCACCCCATTCGCTGGCGAGAGCGCTGTGGCTGAAAGTGAAGCCGGAATAGTTTATTTCAGTGATGCTGACGTTGTAAACGCCGTCCCAGGCGGAAGTTGCACCGTCCATTTTAATGGATTCGTTTTGGAAAGGGATAGTGATTACGTTGTCGTCGTCATCGCTACAAGAAGTAAAGCCCATAGCTGCAGCCACGAGGAGGGTGGCACTGAAAAGAGATTTGATTTTCATATTACTTTCTGTGTCATTTCCAGCCGGTCAGTTCGGCGCAAAGTCTGAAGGCTGGTAGTGACGGTCTTTTTAATTGTTTTGTGAGATTAGGGGCTTACGCCGGAGTAAAAAAATTACAAGCCCAACCGTTTTTTGAAATTGTCAATTGATAAAACGCTATGAGCCTGTTTGCTACACAAAAAGTAATAATGCCAAGTGGCTGTAAAAAATCTCCACGCAACCACTTCAGGTATTATCCTCGCTCGTCCTCGCAAGCATAGGCAGATAACGCGAAATGGCAGGTATTCTGACTTGTTTTCTCTCTTGACGCCTTCCCGGGAGTGGAATTCCCAGTGACATATTGTCAAGGAAAGTAATAAAACTTACAGCAGCGGGACTGTCCGGGATTTACACCCGATTCCCATTTGAGCCACGCCTTCCCTCTATCGGGTTGGCAAAATGAGTGGCACCATTTCTTGCGACAAAGTTAAGAATAATAATTGGAATATGCAAATAAAAATCCCGGGCATTGGAGTGTCCGGGATTTTAGGGTATGTATTTTGGTTGTTTATTTCACAAGAACCTTGTGAGAAGTACCGTCAACCTTTACGATGTAAAGACCGGCAGGAACGCTAAGAGAGTTGATAGCCTGTCCTGCGATGTTGTAAACCTGGCAGTTGTCGTATTCGCCGAGGATAACGATTTCGCCGTTACCTCCGAGAACAGTGACGTTGCTTCCGATTTCGTCAGCGATAACTTCTTCAGTACCAGCGACGTTAGAAGTACCGAAAACGATGTAGCTGTTACCCTGAAGAGAGCAAGAAATCTGGTTTGTTCCGAAAGTAGGAGCTTCAACAGTAACGCCTTCGCTCTTAGAGAGGAGCTGTGCGTTTCCGCTCTTGATGAGAGAAACAGAAGCGGTGACAGTCTTGGTGCCACTCATGGCAGGGTTGATGAGGACAGCGATTTCCTTAGAGCCGTTTTTGATGACGATGCTACGAGCAGAAGTCATGTTGTCTGCAAAACCTGAGCGGACGTAAGAAGTAGATTCGCTTGAGAATAGGTCAGCGTTCTTAGAGCGGACAGCACCAAGTTCGCAGTAGTTTTGGTAAAGTGCACCGCGATAAGCGTCGTCGAGGTAATCCCAGTCTACGCGTTTTGGAGAAGTATCGTTACCGCTGCTGTTTTTAGTGGTCTGGTCAGCACCAACTTCGGCGAACTGCCAAATCATCTTAGGACCCGGAGTCATGAGCATAGTGGCGGCGATAGAGCCGAGACGGCGCATACGCATCTTAGTCTGACTCTTGAGAGCAGACTGTTCCATAGCGATGTAACCGATGCGCTCTTCATCGTGGCTTTCAGCGTAAGAAACGGTAGTGAAGAGGGTACGGTTCCACCAAGGAGAATAGAAACCGCTCATGGTAGAAGAGTTGCTGCTTGAAGCCTTAGCATACTGTCCGCAGTCGTAGTTAACGTTGCTCCAGTTAAGCTGTCCGTCAGCGCCCATTTCGTTTTCTTCCTGGTCGCCGGCGAGGTTTTCGTTGATGTGAATACCGTTAGGCTTAACAGACTTGATAACGGCGTGAAGCTTCTTCATTCGAGCGACACGAGTGCTATTGTAAGAGTCTGTACCGCTACCGAAGCTGTTGTTGTCACCAAGCCCCTTAACGAGGTCGAAACGGAAACCGTCGACGTTGTAAGCAGTCATCCAGTATTTGATTGCGTCTTCCCATTGCTGCTGAACGAGCGGGTTGTCTTGTTTCCAGTCGTTAAGAACGCTGTAAGCGTGCGGAGCGTTTTCGTTGTAGAATGGGTTAGAAGCGATAGGGTACATCTGATACCAAGGATGTAGACCGTCGCTCTGGTTGAATACGATGTCAAGGACAACGGCAACGCCATTTCTGTGGCAAAGCTCGATGAAGTCTTTGTATTCTTTAGGAGAGCCGTAAATCTTGTCAGGAGCCATGTAGAAGTTAGTGTTGTAGCCCCAAGAGTTGTTTCCGTTAAATTCCATGATAGGCATGAGCTCTATACAGTTAACGCCCATGTCGATGATGTGCTGAAGGCGTTCAGTGGCGAGCTTAAGAGTACCAGAAGCAGAGCCTGTGCCGTCAGCGTTGTTCTCACCGGTGAAGTCGCGGAGGAGAAGCTCGTAAACGATTAGGTTTTTATGGTCAGGAATTTCAAAGCTGCTGAACTTGTAGTCATCGAGGTTGCCCTGATAAACAGCGAGCATGACGTCGTCGAATTTATCGTAAGGATAGACAGGCTTGTCGGGATAAACGTCAGAAGGCATCCACTTGTCGTTGTAAGGGTCAAGGACGAGGTGAGCGTAAGGGTCACCGACCTTAGTAGTGCCGTCAACGAGGTAGTAGTAAGGATAAGCGGTGGTGTTGTCGAGTCCGGTAACGGTAGTCCAGAAGTAACGGTATCCGTTGTAGTCTTGGTAGCTCATGACGTTTTTGTCGAGAGTCTCGTAGTTGTCCCAAGAAGGGATGAGAATAACAGAAGACTTATTAGGCGCAGCGAGACAGAAGGTAACGCTACCGTCGGAATTTTTTACAGCGCCCATCTTAGGCACTCCTCCCGGATAGTTTTTGGCAGGAGAAGGGTTAGGATAAGCAACAGTGACAGACTTAGTGAGAGTCTGACCGCCAGCAGTTGCAGAAGCTTCAACCTTATAGTATCCGCGAGCGCTGAAAGTGTAAGCTTTCTTGAGCTCCATGGCAGAAGAAGCAGAGGCAACCTGTGTACCGTCAACCTTGAGGGTAATGTTAGCGTTTTGAGAAGTGTTTACAGTGAAATTGATAGTAGTAGTACCGCTGATGACGTAAGATTCAGCGTCAGAAGTGAGGGCAATCTGGAAACCGCTTTCCTGAACGTCTACAAAAAGGTCTTTAGTCTGCACGTCACCAGTGGCAGTGCGAGCGATGAAGCAGAGCTTAAGAATTTTTTCACCAGCAGGCACTCCGTAGAAAGTACGGATATTGCCAACGTTGAAAGTATAAGTGTTTTTGGAAACGTAGTTGAGCTTGTTAGTGGCGTTGTTAGTGCCCCAGTCAGTGACAACGTATTTCCAACCGCCGTTACTTTTGTCTGTAACGACACCAGTGTGCACGTAAAGTGCAGTGGAAGACGGCAAATTTTGGAGTGCAGCGACCCCACACTGGTCAGCGTGGAAAGTGAGCACTACATTCTGGCTTTCTTCCTGCAGGATAGCCGGTGAAGTTGTAATCACCTGGGCTGTAACGCTAAATGAGGCGAAAAACATCGCCATCATGAAGAGAGTGAAGAATTTTCTCATGTTTGGGATTAAATGATATGAAAAATGTTAATAATTTAATTAGATTTTCGGATTTTATGGTATTTCACGCAAAGTTACGGTTTTTTCTTGTAATTTCAAAGGATTACGGAGCATAATATTGTGAGATGGATAAAAAAAACAGCCCAAGCGAAAGGCGAGGGCTGTTTTTTTGAATATGAATAATTCGTGTAGTTTATGCTTTTTTCTGTATACGGGAGAGGAAAACTGCGTAAACAAACATGTAAGCAGTGAGCGCAACAGGGAGCCAGAAGCTTGCGATAACAGATGTATCGGCGAGGAGTCCCTGCAGAGTAGGGAATACTCCACCACCGCATACCATCACCATGAAAAGACCAGAAGCAACGGCAGTGTATTTTCCGAGTCCGGTCACGGCGAGGTTGAATATAGCGCCCCACATGACAGAAGTGCAAAGTCCGCAGAGGATGAAGTAAACGGCGTTAAGTGGGATTTGGACAACGCCGAAAGAAAGAGAAGCGGAGTCGAAGCCAATGAATGGGACAACAGTTTCTTCAGCAGTGATGCCGGCAATCATCAGGCAAACAGCAACAGCAGTAGTGACGGCGAGCATTGTTCGGCTTGAAACCTTAGAGCCGGCAAGACCTCCGACGAGACGTCCGATGAGCATGAGGAACCAGTAAAGGCCAACAACGGTGCCTGCGATAGCAGCGGGGCTGAGCTGGTTGTGTTCAGCAACGAGTGTGCTCTTGTCGAGGTATTGGAAGCTCCAGTTAGCGATACCAACTTCAACGCCAACATAGCAGAAGATAGCGAGGACGCCAAAAACGAAGTTAGGATAAGAGAATGCACCGGAAATCTTTACGTTTTCCTGCTCTTTACCCAGGTCCGGACTTTCAGGGAGTTTAGAGAGGTAAAGGACAAGGAATGCGACAGCGAAGATGCCCATAGCGAGGAAGAAGACGGGATTAGCAGAAGAAATGCTGCTTGCCTCTCCTCCAATGAGTCCGCCAACGATAACAGGAGCAAGTGTAGCTCCGAGAGAGTTGCAAGAGCCGCCATACTGAACGAGCTGGTTGCCCTGGTTAGGAGTAGAGCCAAGGCTGTTAAGCATCGGGTTTACAACAGTGTTAAGCATACACATAGAGAAACCTGCGATGAAGGCGCCGAGGAGGTATATAGCTACTGCAGTAGCATTTTCTGCGATAAATCCGGAGAAGTAAGTGACAGCGACACCGATAAAGCCGACGGTTACGGCAGCGAGAGCTGTGAAACGGTATCCTTTTTTCTGTAGAAGAATGCCGGCAGGGAGCCCCATGAAGGCGTATGCGATGAAGTTTGCGAAAGTACCGAGCTGTGACATGACAGGGTTTCCGTCGCTCATACCTTCGATTACTTTTCCTAACGGGTTTTGGTAGCCTGTTACGAATGCAATCATGAAGAAAAGTGAAAACATGATTGCTATTGGCAGCGCGTAACTTTTTTTAGCTGCTTGTTCTTGTTTCATGATAGGTGAAAAAATTTAATGTTGTTATTTTGGTTAATTATTTGGGTTTCTGTAAGTTAATTAGTATTCTCTATTGCCGAAAATGTCGGTGCCAATTCTTACCATGTTGCTACCGCATTCAATTGCTAAGTCGTGGTCGTCGCTCATTCCCATTGAAATTGTATCAAATCCACGAATGTCAGGGCAAAGGTTGAGTATTTCATGGTATAAGCGGCTGATGGTGGTGAAGTCTTGTCGAATTCGGTCGTTGTCGTCGGTGTTTGTTGCCATTCCCATTAGTCCGCAGATGTGAGTTGCTTTGAGACTTTCAAATTTGCGGGAACGGAAATAATCGAGAAGCTCTTCGGGCGAGAAACCGAATTTTGTTTCTTCTTGTGCGACGTGTACTTGCATCAAGATACGAGTCACAATTCCTTTTCGCTGGCTTTCGGCGTCAATGGCATCGAGCAGTCGCTCAGAGTCGATGCTTTCGATAAGCGACACGTTTCCAACGAGTTGCCTCACCTTGTTTGTCTGCAGGTGTCCGATAAAGTGCCATTGCACGTCGTCGGGCATTAGCGGTCTTTTTGCTAAAAGCTCCTGCACACGGCTTTCGCCGAATATACGCTGCCCGGCGGCGTAAGCCTCAGCCAATTTCTCCACAGGGTGAAACTTAGACACGGCAACGAGTTTTACTCCTTGAGGGTCAAGCTTTTGGTGGAGGTGCGTGATATTTTCGGCGATAGTCATGGAGGATATAAATTAGCTTAATTTGGCTTTGTAAACGTCCATAATGAGAGTTTCGCTGATTGATACGATTTCGTAGTCGGCGAGAGTGGATTTCATGCCTTCGAGGAGGTTGTCGTAAGCGCCCTTGAAATCGTTACCGGCAACGAGCATCTGTGAAACAGACTTTTTCTCAACAGCTGTTTTCTCGTCGATAGTGATGAAAGCGAGTTTTGCAAGATACCATTTGTCAGCACTGTCGTCAGGGAATATTTCGGCGATGCGAGTGCGCTTAACAGCGCTTACTTCAAATTCGCCGGAAATAAATGGGCGAAGCTCTTCGGTAATTCGCGCCTCAGCTTCAGTAAAAGACAGCGCATCAACCAAATAAGGCTCGTTAACTTTTTTAACAGCTCCGTTTTCCTGAATTTTATCGTATCTAACTTTACATTCAAACCAGTTTGCCATAAAAATTGTAATTATTGATGATTATAGATAGTGTTTTGTTGTTAAAAAATGAGCATCGCCACGCTGCCACGCACGACAAGGATGTCGCAATCGCGAAGCTTTGCAAAATTTCCCCACAAATTTACATCTTTTTTGTCAAAGAGTATTATTTTTTTGTATTTATTTTTCTTAAAAATATGGTTTGCACACGTGGAGTGCAAAATATTGGAATAATCGCACCTATTGGGTGCAAAATGGGGTGAAAATTGTTTTGGGAGGGGATATAAAGCAAGACAGCCACGCGAAGGCGTGGCTGTCTGTGTAGTCGTCAAGTAGCAACTGCAAAGCAGTATTACTTTCTGATACCAAGCTCTTTTTGAGCAATAATCGCACGGTAGCGAGTGATGTCTTTCTTGATAAGGTAATCAAGGAGACGGCGACGCTTACCAACGAGCTGCTTAAGAGCGCGAGCAGTTGTATAATCTTTGTGATTTGACTTTAGGTGTTCAGTCAAATGAGCAATACGAACCGAGAACAATGCAATCTGAGCTTCAGGTGAGCCAGTGTCAGTCTTACCCTTACCGTATTTCTCAAAGATTTCTACTTTTTCTTCAGAATTCAAATGCATTCTTTTGGAGTTTTTAGTAGTGTTAATAAATATGATTGTTAAAAAGCGGCACAAAGGTAGTAATTTTTGGCGAGACTGCCAAATTTATTGTGCCAATTATAGAAATTTAGTCAAGATTTAGCTTATCTTTGGCAGGATTGCGGTAGAAAATCTTGCCTTCGATATATTCCTGAGTAGCGATTAGTGTAGGCTTCGGAAGACGTTCGTAGTAACGTGAGATTTCAATTTGCTCACGGTTTTCAGAAACTTCTTCGAGGTTGTCAGTAGAGGAAGTAAATTCCTGAAGTTTCTTCTCGAGGTCGTGTTTCATCTCGAGTGCGATTTGGTTTGCACGTTTAGCGATAATGCAAACAGTCTCATAGACGTTGCCTGTGTCAGAAGAGAGTGCAATCATGTCTCTTGTGACAGTGTTGAGAGGGGCGTTTGTCCTTTTGTAATCCATTGTCTTAAATCTATTTATTCTTTTACGTATTTTTGAGCTATTTTGAGGATATTGTCGGCTTCTTCCCGGTTTGCGCCGTCGGGGTAGTTGTTGACGAAGCTGTAGTATTCGTCGATGACTTCTCTGAAACGGTCAGCTTTTTTTTCTTCTACGCTAAGAGAAGCAATCTGGTAGCGAGATTTTAGAATTAGCATTTCAAGTTCCTCTTTATATTTGGAATAGGGGTATTCCTTAATTGCGTTTTTAGCGGTGATGATTGCAGCCTCGTAGTTGTTTCCCATATAAGTGCCGAGGTTGTAGTAAAGCTGTGCGTTTTGAAATTCTTTGAGCACGAGCTTGTCTTGTAACTCGAAAATTGCGCTCTGTGCGATAGAGACTTTGTCGCTGCGAGGGAAATAGTCGAGGAAAGCCTGGAGCTCTTCAATAGCCTTACGGGTGTAAGTTTGGTCGAGCTGAGGGTCAGGAGAGTCGAGGTAATAACCATATCCGGCATAGAAACGCGCCATTTCAGTGTATTTCCCTTTTGGGTATCTGTTGTAGTAAGACTGGAAATAAGAAGTGGCGTCGTAATATTCCTTGTTTTCGTAGTGGCTCATGGCAAGGAGGTAAAGTGATTCTTCCGCCTTGTCAGTACCCTTGAAAACGGTGATGCAGTCTTTAAGGATAGTAGTAGCTTGCGCATACTTTTTCTCGTCGAAAGCTCGCTTAGCGTATTCAAATTTATAGTTGTAGTCGTTGCTTTTCAGCACTTTCTGGTATTCACCGCAAGAGCTGAGAGCTAAAACTGCAACAAAGAGTAATATTGTAGAGAAAAATTTCTGCATAAGAGTACATAATTCGTTACGAACTGCAAAATTAGTGATTTTTTTGCAGTTATGCTGTAGTTTTGGCGGAAAATTTTTGTTAAACTTGCTTAAAGTGGAAGATAAGACAAAAAATAAGCCTTCTAAAGCCGGTTTAATCCAGACTTTAGAAGGCTTAATGAGTATGTGTTAAAGCACTTGTGGGTTATTTCACAATTTGCTTTGTGGCGGTAGAGCCTTGACGACGTATTACGACAGAACCAGGAATGAGTTTGTTAATGCGTATACCCTGAAGGTTGTAGTATTCAACAGGAGCGGAGTTGTCATTGCAGATGGAGGTGATTCCGGCGTCTTCGATTGTTATAACAACCGGGTCGCAGAGACGAGATTCGGCGTTGTTGTAAACGGCACTGACTCTATAGGCGTGTTCACCAACAGTTTTTTCAGAGCTGTCAACGAAGGTAGTGCTTTGAATCGGATTCTCGTTGAGTTTGTTGCCATCAAGATAGATGTTATATCCAACAAGCTCAGTATCAGCCGGAATGGCACCCGCAGACTTAAAAGAAATGTCGTCGATATACAGAGCGTAAGAGTCGTTTGATGTCATTCTGATAGCGAAGTACTTTGCGCCCTCAGGGAGAGTTGCTTTGTATTCAGTCCAAGTTTCAGGCACTATACCATTTTCAGGATAGTTTTCAACGTTTTCGATGCGTGTGAATGACTCAATATCCATATTAGAAGTAGAATATAGAACTTCAAAGGATTCAGGGTAAGCGACAGTGAATCCGAGAGCCCAGAAGGAA
Source organism: uncultured Porphyromonadaceae bacterium (assembly GCA_945231345.1). Lineage (GTDB taxonomy): Bacteria > Bacteroidota > Bacteroidia > Bacteroidales > Muribaculaceae > CAJUPY01. The sequence goes on along the minus strand of CALYOL010000047.1, from coordinate 1,364 downwards.
ATGGTCTGTTCATTTCCAGTGAGAGTTGGCGAGATTAGCCAGTTGTCGTTTAATCCCACAGCACTCCATCCAACGAGCATAGTGTTACCGCTATGAGGGGTTGCATCAACGAGGTAATCTTCATGAACTCCGGCTAAAACAGGGTTGTAAAGCTGGAAAGCCATAGGATAAGTGCGGTAAGGGTTGTTTTCGTCTTGTAGGAAAGTGTAAGTCTTAGTCTTGTCAACATCAATCATAGTCCAATCACCGAAGTTTTCGATTGTAAGCGGTGTATACTCATCGCTTTCAAAGTCTTCAACTCTATCGGTTGCTGCAGCGAGGTCTTGATATTCAGGCGCAGTCCAAGTGAGCGTTACGCTGTTGTCTGCGAGTGATGCTTGAAGGTCAGTCACTGTAGGTTGCGCCGGCATAATCACTTTTACGGAAGTCTCAATGGAGTTGTTGTCAGCAAATTCATCGTTAGAGTAATCAGCCTTGATAGTGTATTCTTTCACGTCGTTGTCAGCGAGCGAAGGAGTGTCTTCAAGAGTGACTTTTACAACAGAGTATGCAGCGATGTTTTCTACTGTGGTTTCACAGATAACCTTGTCGCCGGAAATGAGAGAAACAGTAGCCGTAGCGGCTGAGTTTCCGAGATTTTCAATAGAAGCTACAATATTAGCGGCGCTACCTACATGGACAGAACCAGGAGCAGCCACAGCAGCCACAGCGATGTCTGAGTTCACGAGGTTTCTGACGCGGATATTGTCAAGGAGAACACTCCAAGTATGTTCTTCGTCGTTGTGTATTGCTCGTACACGGAACTTGAGCTGAACATATCCTGCAGTTTTATATTCAGAAAGGTCAATCTGTGCGAGAGTCCATCCGTCGGTAGGATTTTCCATCAAGTCGATAGAACGAGCCATCTGCCATTCGCCACCAGTGCTTACGAGAGCTTCGAGAACGCTGCCCTTACCCTGGTAGAAGTATTCCAGGACAGGTTTTTGAAGAGATGCAATGTCAATCTTTCCAGTGAAGAAGCCGTAAGAAGCGTCTTTTTCATATGGCAGGAAATAGAAGAAGCCGTTGTCTGCGTCTTGTGACGTGAGATACTGTGTTTCTTCAGATTCGCTTTCGAGTGGGAGAGAAGAATCATCGACAGGGTAATTGATAACGAAACGACCAGTGTTTTCAGGGTCAACGATTAGCAGCGTATGAATGTCGGTGTCTGCAAAGCTTTCTTTCCATGGAGAAGCGTCAGCAGGACCGGGGAAAACGATGTCGGATGTTGTTTCAAGCGAAGCGTAGTCTGTGTCTTCAATCGGCATCCAAGCAGTTACCTGATATGCTACAGCGTCTTGTTCAGTGAGAGAAGAATAGTCGAA
>CALYOL010000046.1 GCA_945231345.1 uncultured Porphyromonadaceae bacterium | reverse complement strand
TCGCGCTCCATCTCACCATCAAAATAAGAGAACATCTCTTTATATCCCACCGTATTTAGAGAATTAAGGTGACGAAGATGATACACGCCCCTCGCCTCATTCTCAAGCCCCGATTCTACCATTGCATACACTCGCCTATTAATGCGCTCAAAAAGAGCCTCACGCGGCAAATCAAGCGCAAATTTCAGTATCCTGAAATCCCGCTTCTTAACAGAGCCTGTGCGCAAGGAAGAATATTTTTTCCCGGACTCATACATTATCTCAAGCGCATGAATAAGGCGCTTATGATTATTTAAGTCTACCTCTCGATAATATTCCGGGTCCATTTCAAGCAAATCAAGGCGCAGCTGTTGTAACCCGCCATCCTCATACACTTTCATCGCTCTGAGGCGATTTTCAGGCGATATTGTTGGCAATTCATCAATACCATTTAATACCGCATCTACATACATCATCGAGCCGCCTACCATAACCATAGTGTCTCTTTCAGCAAACTTCCTCTCAAGAAGCTCAAGCACGTCTGCCTCAAAATCCGCCGCACTATAATAGTCCGTCAGGTTATGAGTCCCCACAAAATAATGGGGCACTGCCGCCCGTTCTTCTGCAGTCGGAGCAGCAGTGCCTATTGGTATTTCCTTAAAAATTTGGCGTGAGTCAGCAGAAATAATCTCAGCACCTACTGCACGTGCCACGTCTATCGCAAGCGCAGTCTTACCCGAGCCTGTCGCTCCGGTTATAGTGATAAGCGTTTTCTGCATCGATTATCAGAGCTTTCTCAGGCACTCACATGCATTACGCATCAGCAACGAGTTTCGCGATTTCCACAATTACACTCATTGCCTTTTCCATACTTGGAATTGGTATAAACTCAAAGCGACCGTGGAAATTTAGCCCTCCCGCAAAAATATTCGGACAAGGTAGACCCTTAAATGAGAGTTGAGCGCCGTCTGTGCCGCCGCGGATTGGAACAACTATAGGAGTTACATCCGCATTGCGCATAGCCTGTTGAGCAATGTCTATGATATTCATCACCGGCTCAATCTTCTCACGCATATTGTAATACTGGTCTTTCAGTTCTATTGACGCACAGCCCGGGAATTCCTTGTTTATCTTGCGTGCAAGGTGCTCAAGCTCTTTCTTGCGGCGCTCAAAGCGGTCGCGGTCATGGTCGCGAACAATGTATGTAAGCACCGTCTTTTCTACCGTGCCCTCAATTCCGATAAGGTGATAGAAACCCTCATAGCCCTCGGTATGCTCCGGTGTCTCCCACCGCGGCAACATGATTGCATATTGGTTTGCTATACGCAGAGAATTTATCATCTTATGCTTTGCATAGCCCGGATGAACATTTCTACCTGTAAACGTGATGCGTGCTACTGCTGCATTGAAGTTCTCATATTCCAGCTCGCCTATCTCACCACCATCCATTGTATATGCCCAGTCTGCTCCAAAGCGCTCCACATCAAATTTGTGTGCACCTTGACCAATTTCCTCATCTGGATTAAAAGCTATGCGTATATCGCCATGCTTAATTTCCGGATGCTCTTGAAGATATGCTACAGCAGAGATTATTTCCGCTATTCCCGCCTTGTCATCAGCACCAAGCAGTGTATTGCCATCAGTAACTATCAGGTTTTGACCCTGATATTTCAGCAACTCAGGAAATTCCGCCGGTGACAGAACTATATTTTTCTCCGCATTCAGCACAATATCTGTCCCGTCATAGTTCTCCACTATGCGAGGTGATACATGATGGCCTGACATATCCGGCGACGTGTCAAGGTGTGCAATAAAGCCTACTGTTGGCACCTTTTTATCCACATTTCCGGGCAGGGTTGCCATCAGATATCCATTCTCATCAAGAGAGATATCCTTTAGCCCCATGCCCTGCAATTCTTTTTCCAGGTGCTGCGCAAATATCATCTGTCCCGGAGTTGACGGGGTTAAATTGGTGAGTTCGTCACTCTGAGTGTCAAACTTCACATATTGTAAAAATCTATCTACAACGTTCATTGTTTTAGGGGTTTAGATAGTAAATAGTTTTGTTTATTCTCCGTGTTGTTTAATATAGTCTTTTTCCAGATTATTGTCGAAATAGAGTATATGCTGGCGGTCGTTTATTGGAAGCTTTACTTTGTACGCATCAAGTTTTCTGATGCCCGTTTGACCCATGATAGACTCTACGCAAATCACGTTTCGCAATATCCTGTTTATGTCTGAACTGCATATTACGATAAATGGTGAATCAGCATCAGTCCCCTTTCCGGAACATAATATCAGCGTCGAAATCAGGTCATAGCGGTTCTGAAGCGCAGGTATCATCGCATGAGCCTTTTTATTATCACAGTTATTCGCCGCTACAAGTGCCTTTATTGTCAGGTCAAGTGATACAGGATTATACTTTAGCGCCTCTTCACAAAGAAGCCACGTTTCGCCATATTTCCCATCACTATACGCCTGTTCTATAGCATCATACTTATCTGTCGGAACATAGTCCATTGAAAAAGCGTAGCCGTAATACACAGTCGCCATTTGCTCCATCGTCAGAGTCGTATCCCCTATCACAAAGCGGTTAAGCAGTGAACGGTAATTATCCGGACTTGAGGCTACATCTACCTTTATCCTGTTTAAGTCTACCTTTATCTGAGAGCCATCCGCATATACGCCTATTGCTGTCAAAAAAAGTGCAATTGTCAAAAAAATCTTTCTCATTTATCGTTTAGTGTAAATTATATCCCGCTACCTTGAGGATTTTTTCCGGGATTTCTGTATTATTGTTTAGAGTTGAGAATATCTCACTCCCCTTGCCTACTGCAAACACTGGCACTGCATTACCCGAATGTCCGCCTGTCGTCCATGCAATGCGTGAAACCTCATCAAGAACCCTGAATACCTCCACAGCAAAGCCCATGAATGAGGAATAAAGAGTCTTGTCGTCGTTTATTTCATTCGCATTGCTAAATGTCTTGTCAAAAAGATTATGCAGACGCTCTGTCTGCTTATCATTGAGTTTCACATCGCTCCAGAAACCGAGTTTTGTACATAAATAGGTCTGCATATCTTCCCATGTGGTCCGTGTGCGAGAAAGAAGCATCGCGCGGCAATCAAGCGACAGCTGGTCTTTTGACAGTGTCTGGCGTTCTATAGCGTTAAAGTCAGCATAATACTTCCCATCTCTGCCTATCACCATTCCACCAGTATCATGGTCAGCTGTGATTACTATCAGCGTTTCATCAGGATGCTGCTGCAAAAATTGATATGCAATCTTTACAGCCTCATCAAATTTGTAAATCTCTTTTATTGCAGTTCCTGCATCATTGCCATGTAGTGCATGGTCTATATTGCCGCCCTCTATCATCATGAAAAACTTATCTGGTGACGTTACCATCAGATGGTCAAGACACGCCTGTGTCATCTGGGGCAGGGTGAGCATATTGGGGATTGAGTCAATAGTAAAGCCTACATTGCTGTTGTTGAATGGATTTGGCTCAAGTAGAACAACCTTATTCACAGCCTTTTTGTCTACCTTGGCAAGCTCATCAAGGCTATATACCACCTTAATGTTGTTTGCCTCATATTTTTTCGCTATATCCGTTGGATTGCCTTCCTTGTCAGTCATGCCCTTCAGATTTGCGCCGGCAAGGAAATCCACCTTTCCATCAATAAATTGACAGTCAATATCATACACTTGCGCACGGCTCGGTACATGAGCATAAAACGCTCCCGGTGTGGCATCATCGGCGAATACCGTAGTGACAACACCTACCCCATATCCATTGTCTTTCAGCACGTTAGCCATAGAATAAACGGCTGTACTGTCAGGAGTAACACCCAGCATTCCATTTACCGTTTTATACCCTGTCGATAGTGCTGTTCCGGCTGCTGCTGAGTCGGTTATAGTACTGTTTGCCGAGTATGTTGTGCAAAAACCGCTTACCGGAAATTGTGTCATCGTCAGCGGTTTCTCTCCATTATACACAGTACGATTCAGTTCAGTCGCGGCTATTATAGGTACGATACCCATACCGTCGCCTATAAAATAAAAAATATACTTCGGCTGCGCACTTATCAATGACGCTATGCATAAAAATGCTGCCAATACCAAACTTTTGTATTTCATGTCTTTAAATTTTTGGTCTTTAGATAATTATACGCAAAGTTACTAAATCTTTGCAACGAATGCAATCTAAATCGCATTTTTTAGGAAACTTTATGATTTCACCCTCTCACCAAATGTTAAAAATACTTACATAGATGTGTAAAACACTGACTTTTTGCAGAATTTGTCAAATTTTACGACAAAAATATCGGATATTTATCGTAAATTTGCAGTCAGAAAAATTGTGTCTTAATTTTTACAATGTCAGAGCTCCAAAACATACACGATATTATCCCGGAACCCGCCCTCCGCAGGCTCCCCTGGTACCTCGCATACGTCAGCATGCTCAAAGAGCAAAAAGTGGAATTTGTTTCTTCTACTCAGATTTCTCGCGAGCTGAAGGTTGACGCATCTCAAATTGCTAAAGACCTTTCTTTCCTAAACATTAAGGGAAAGACTCGCATCGGATACGAAGTCGCTACACTGGAAAAAGAACTCGAGGATTTCCTCGGATTCAGACGGGGACACAATGCACTTATCGTGGGAGTCGGTAGCCTTGGCGCCGCTCTTATCCAAGACACCGGTCTTTCTCGTTACGGACTTAACATCGTGGCTGGTTTTGACGTTAACCCGGACGTTATCGGGCGTACTCTCTGCGGAATCCCTGTTTTCGACGTTAAGGAGCTCGCTCTCAGACGTAAGCAGTTCAGCGCTGACATAGGCATCGTCACAGTTCCCGTGGAAAAAGCACAGGAAGTAGCTGACGCTCTCGTTGACGCCGGAGTTAAAGCCCTATGGAACTACACGCCTTACCGTATACGCGTCGCCGACAATATCGTCGTACAAAATACATCTATCTACGCTCACCTCGCCGTGATGTACAACAGACTTAACCTGCACAAAGACTGATGAAGCTGTTGATTGTAAATAGTATTCTCCCATCAGAACCGGTGAATTTTCCTGATGTAACACTCATCACCGACTCGTCTGTCGTTTTGCCCAAAAATCCTCTTTTTGTGCCTACCGACGCCGATGAATACATTCTTGAAGCAGCTCCCGCTTTCCGTATCTCCAGGCTCGGAAAGTCTATTTCACAGAAGTTTGCATACAGATATTACGATGCCTTCTCATTGATTATTAGGGTTTTACCGGTTTTTGACGGAAAACCGCTCAGAAACGGCTCCGCCATCTTCACCGCTTACGACGCCGCTGCCGTTCGTGGCGAATGGATTGAAGAAATCCCACAAGGTGATATCGAATTTTCTTTTGCAGGAAAATCCTTCACCACCACTATCGAAAATACTAAAATTAACGAATATATATCCATCCTCAGCCACTTTTTCTCCATGAAAATGGGCGACATCGTGGTCCCTTGCTCTCTACCAATTTCCACTCGCGCAATTCCTGAATCCCGCGCCGTGGCACTTATTGATGGCAAGGAAGTGATAAACATAAAAATTAAGTAATTTGCATTATGACTAAGACGCTTAAAGCCATATTCGCTACTGCGATGCTTGCAACTGCGCTTTCCGCTTCAGCCCTTCAAGAATCATATTACACTACTAAGTCTTTACTCGCTGAAGGACACTGGGCTAAAGTGAAAGTCACACAGAATGGTATTAACCAGCTGACTTACGAACAGCTCCGACAAGCCGGATTTGACAACCCGGAAAAAGTCACCGTTTATGGATTTGGCGGTAACCTACTCGCCAAGGACGAATTTTCCGTCTCTTATCCCGACGACGTAAAGCAGATTTACTCTATTCATAATGGCGACAGGATTCTATTCTACGGCGAATCTGACGTCAACTTCCTTCTCAACTCTAACCAGGAAGTGAAAATCCGCCGTAACTATCAGGCTAACGAAGGGTACTACTTCATCACAGACAGCCAGCCTGTCACTGAAACTACACCCATAAACTACATCGCTTACAGCTCACCTACAGACATCACAAGCCACTCCGCAATAAAAGTCTCTCAGCCGGATTTTTACAGCCTTGTCCCTGCCGGCTGCAAGCTATTCAGCGAAAACGCTATGGAACGCTCCGACAAAAAGCTCGTAGTGCCTTTCGATGTATCTGACAGAGAGGAAGGCTCTAACGCTTACTGCGCCATTTCGCTTATTCTTAACACTCCTATATCCGCTTCCATAAATTATGGATTTAACAATACGCTGTTTACATACAAACGTACCGGTGCAACTCCTCTCCTCTGGGAAAAAACTTCAGGACAATTCTCCGTCCCTGATGCAGACATCACTGAAAATGAGAACATTCTCGCATTGAAAATTACTCCCCTCAGCACCGCTTTCAAATATTTAGGTTACGAAAAAGCAACTGTAGTTTATACTCGCAAAAACTCTCTCGGCGACAGACCTCAGCTCCCTATGGCATACTACGGCGCTTCAACAGGATACAGATACGTCCTCGAAGACGCTGTACCGGGAACTACGGAAGTCTGGTTTGTAAAAGACCCGGCAGCTGTCAGACCTTTCAAGTCTATTTCACTCTCTGAAACGTCTATCACATACACTTTAGACCGTGCTTACAGCGGTACCGGTGAAGCTTCCGGCGTTTATATGATTGCATTTGACCCTAACAAGGCACAATATCCTGCTGAAATCATTGAAAACGTTGAAAATCAAGACATTCACGGTGCTGCTACTCCTGATATGCTAATCATCACTACTGACGTTTGCGAAGAACAGGCTATCAGGCTCGCTCAGCTCCACAAGCAGTATCAGGGCATTGACGTCCTCGTCGTTAACCAACGCAAAGTTTTCAACGAATTTTCTTCCGGCACACCTTCAGTGATGGCTTACCGCCGTGCCGCTAAGATGTTTTACGACCGCGACTCCTCTAAATTCAAAAACTTGCTCATTTTCGGTTCCGCAAGTTACGACAACCGCCATAAACTACCCGAGCACGCACACCACAACATCAGCAACACATCTCTCATTTACAACTGTATAGCCACTGAGCAGCAGCGTAGCGACGAGACCAATTATGCAAATGATGCTTACTTTGGCGTTCTTGTAGACAACTACGTTTCCTCTGAAACTCAATATAATACAACTTATTACGCTATGTCTATCGGTGTTGGACGTATTCCCGCGCAAAACGAGGGAGACGCTAAGGCTTACGTTGATAAAGTAGAGCGCAACTTCGCCAACCCAGTTCCTTTCGGCGCCTACTCGCGCATGCTTTTCCTCGCTGATGATGGCGACTCTGACTCTCACGCCAGCGCAGCTGAAGAATGTGCCGAGCTGCTCGACTCTTTAGACTCCCGCGTAACTTCTGTTAAAGTTTACGATGGTTTCTATATCTGGAAAAACAATTCAGCCGCTGAAGCTCGTCGTATGATTACGTCAAACCTCAGCTCAGGCACCGGACTTTTCTTCTACACCGGGCACGGTAAGACAGATGCCTTCACCGCTACTGACCTCTGGCACAGAAACTATGCTAAAAACGTTAAATACGAATACGCACCTTTCGCATACCTCTCCACTTGCCACTCTTACGCTTTCGACCAGCAAGAAAACAGTATCGCTGAAAATATGCTATTCAACAACGAAGGCGGCAAAATCGCTCTTATCGGCGCAGGACGTAGCGTTTACCAAGACATGAACCAGCTTCTCGCTCTCGCATTCTTCGACGCTTACTGTAAAGCTGACAGAAACATCACTTTCGGAGAAGTGTTCCGTGATGCGCGTAACTACGTCTGCGGAAATGCTTCTAACGGTCCACGCCGAATTAATACTCACTGCTACAACCTCGGCGGTGACCCGGCGCTTTACGTTGACCGCCCTAACAGAAACATTGTAATTTCCACTGTAAATGGTAGCGCTGCTACACAAAACGTTGCCATCGAACCTCTCACCGAAACCACAATTAAAGGTTATGTGACAGACGAAAACGGTAACGCCGACAGCTCTTTCAGCGGAATTTTGACCGCTGCCGTTTACGACGGAGCTTACTATGCTCACAACCTATACCAAGACGGCTCAACCGGCAATAAATGCAAAGTTGACTCAATTCTAATGGACGAAACCATTCTCGCACAGACCAGCGCAAAAGTAATAAACGGACAGTTTGAAGTTAAAATAATTGTCCCTGCTCCTTCTGTACCGGGTGTAAAAAACAGAATCGTTGTGGGCGCTTGCTCCGACGACAACAAGAAAATTGCTCTCGGTGGCATTCCAGATGCTGTTGTAAACAACTACAACCCTGAAATTGAGCACGTTGCAGACAGCTCTGCCCCGGAAATTCGTGATATGTATATCAACAATGACAACTTCAGAAATGGTGATGTTGTCGTTAACGACGCAAGATTTTACGCAACTGTTTACGACGAATCCGGTATAAACATCTCTACAGGAGCTTCTCGCATCAGACTCATCGTTGACAACATCAAGAGCATGAACACCGTCCAAGACCTCATTCGATACAACGAAGACGGAAGTATCACCATTTCATACGACTTCACAGAACTCAGCGACGGTAAGCACGATATCAAACTCCTGGTTGCTGATAACCTCGGAAATATCGCAGAACAAAGCCTGTCTATGGTTTTTGTAAAAGTTGCTGATGCATCTCTTTCTGTGCAGGAAGAACCTGCGGTGACTGAAGCAACTTTCGACTTCTCACATAATCTCTCCGGAGACGTCACATCTTCTATTTCAATAGAAACTCTCGATGGCAAAACTGTCTTCACAGACAGCAACATCACATTCCCATTCACTTGGGACCTCAAAGACAACGACGGTAACGCCATCCCTGCAGGAAACTACCGCGCCTTTGTCAAAGCCGCTACAGAGTCCAAAAACCACACTGCTGCTTCCACCACGTTTGTCGTAGTTAAACTATAAGAAACACCTGTAGTTCAATTACTTACAAAAAATCTTCCGAACTTGTTTGAGACATTCTGTCTCAATAGACCATAAAAAAGGCTGACAATCTAAATGATTATCAGCCTTTTTTTAAGTACCCAGAGCCGGGATCGAACCGGCACGGATTTTACTCCACTGGTGTTTGAGACCAGCGCGTCTACCGATTCCGCCATCTGGGCTTTCAGCGGTGCAAAGGTACTCAGAATTATTTAATTTACAAAGTCTTTTAATCGTTTTTTTGTTTATTCACACCATTATTAGCCAAAAATAGCATTATTCTACTAAATTTTTATAATTTTGCAGAGAAAATATTTACCATTATGACTGACGACCTATATTACGACGCCATAGACCTACTCAAATCTCTAATTTCTCACCCATCCATCAGTCGAGAAGAGAAAGAAGCTGCAGATGTCTTTGAGACATTTGCCAAAAATAATATGCCCGGAAAAACTTCACGAATCGGCAACAATATCATCGTCACCCCAACTGGCTTTGACAGCACAAAAAAGACAATACTCCTAAATTCTCATATCGACACCGTTAAGCCAGTCCCCGGTTGGACAAGAGAACCCTACTCTCCTGACATTGACTACGAAAATGAACGATTGTACGGACTCGGTAGCAACGACGCTGGTGCGTCACTCGTTTCTCTCGCCGCTGCATACCGATACCTCGCTGAAACTGAACAAAACTACAACCTCATCTTCGTCGCTTCTGCTGAAGAAGAAGTCAGCGGAAAAGGCGGAATTGAAAGCGTTATCCCTACCCTACCCCATATCGACTTCGCCATCGTTGGCGAACCAACAGGAATGCAACCTGCAATTGCTGAAAAAGGACTTATGGTGCTGGACGGAGAAGTCACAGGAGTTTCTGGTCATGCCGCAAGAAACGAAGGTGTAAACGCTATTTATCGCGCAATCCCCGTTATCTCTTTGCTCAGCCAAATGCAATTGCCAAAGACATCAACACTACTTGGCGACGTCAAAATATCAGTCACACAAATAAATGCCGGCACGCAACACAATGTTGTCCCGGACTCCTGCAAATTCGTCGTAGATGTCCGAACTACCGACGCATACAGCAATCTTGAAACTCTATCCATCATCCAACGTGCCGTAGAGCCTTTTGGAGCCACTTTAGAGCCTCGCTCCACTCGCCTGAACCCATCATCAATAGATGACAGCCACCCGGTGATTTCTCGCCTTAAAATGCTCGGAAAAACACCTTTCGGCTCTTCTACTCTCAGCGACCAGGCTCTTATGCCTTGGAGTTCTCTCAAAATAGGACCCGGTGACTCTGCCAGAAGCCACACTGCTGACGAGTTTATTGAACTCGACGAAATTAGAGACGCAATTGAAACATATATCCGCACTTTAGACAAACTGTATTTTTAACCCTCTTTTTATTGCACACATGCCCCCGCTACGTGCAATATTATGTTATAAAACAGTTAAAATTCCCAAATAATGGAATATTATTGTTAAATAGGTTACAAAAAGGGCTATCTATAGCATAAATTGGCTATCTTTGTAACACATTCTTACACTTCACTCAAAAAAGTAAAGCATGACTATCGAAGATTTTAAAGATATTGCTCCGTATGACAACGAGATGTTTCAGCCAAAATTAGCCGAACTCGTAAAAGAAGTCGGCTTCCGAAACGTCGTCACTTCTATCATTCCGGGGCTTGACTATCCCGCTTTCGTAACTCGTCTGCTGAGCATCGATAACAAGGATGATTTCCAAAAATTTATAATGCAGCCTTTCCTCGAGCAGCTCGAGAGAATGACTACGTCCGGCATCACAATGAGCGGTGTACAAAATTATGCCGGTGACACTCCTTACACCGTTATCACTAACCACAGAGACATCGTGCTCGACGTCTCTTTCCTTAACCTCTGTTTCCTTCATGCCGGTGAACCTACAACCGAAGTGGCTATCGGCGACAACCTCCTCATTTACGACTGGATTGACGACCTCGTTAGGCTTAACAAAAGCTTTATCGTGCGTCGTAACCTCAAAATGAAACAGGCTTTCGAAGCCGCTAAGCACCTTTCTGCATATATCCATTT
>CALYOL010000045.1 GCA_945231345.1 uncultured Porphyromonadaceae bacterium | reverse complement strand
AAGCAGGAACAAAACAGCCATAAAAAAAGCGACACAAAAGTGCCGCTTTTTTTATTCACTTAGGCAAAAACTTATCTATGTCGTCGGGGGATAGTTCACGGCGAGCGGCGTAGTCACGACGCTGGTCGTCGGTGAGCTGACCGATGGCAAAATATTTTGCTTCACGATTAACGATAATCAAGCCGGTGGTGGTAGCAGATGGGAATAATGCGCAATTTTCGGTGATTTCAATGCCTAACGAGTTGTAATCAAGGACTTTGTCAAAAACACGCACCAGCGATTGGTCCGGCATAGAAGGATAGCCTACAGCGGGACGTATTCCGCAGTAACGCACAAAAGCATGGCCAAAATTTTTGTGATAGAAGTCCGTAGCAGCCTCTACAAGTCTGCTAAGCAGCAAATCTGCCAAAATTCCTTCATAACTTTTTGAGTCACAGACATATCTGCGGTACATATCGCATCCAACTGTTGCAACAAAGACCTGAATTGTGGAATTGCATTTGTTTTCTTTCGGAGCTACAAAGTCGGCAAGGCAAAGAGCGGGTTTTCCGGGCATAACTCGAGTCTGGCGGAGCATTGGTAATTTAATCCAATTATCATCAAACCCTTGGAAATAGATGTCATCTTCAACAGAATACGCATCACCTTCCACTGCTACGACCTTTACAGATTCATTAGCAGCTATCATCTTGTCAAGCAGAGAGTTAGCATCGGCAAGGAGCCTATTCACCTGCTCACTACGTTCGCTATCACGCAGGGATAATTCCCGTGGGTCCATCTGCCAAGAGTGAAGGAATTGCTTCCAGTTAATTCTGTCACGCAGAGAATTAACCTCAACAAGAGACTCAACTTTAGTACTACCGCCAACGCCCGAATAAAATTCAGCCGGCACAAATTTTCGGCTACGAGCCTGTGGAAGCGTAAGAATTTCAAACGAAGAGACTTTTTTATCTTTGGTATGTGAATTACGGAGCTTCCTTTGAGCCAATGCATTAGCTTTAGCAGCGGAGTTTGCAGTAGCTTTATCGATATATTTCTTTGCCTCGGCAGCGAGCTGCGCCGCATCACCTGTATGAACGACAGCACCGCTATATTCAGGGGCAATTTTCAGCGCAGTATGAAGGTCTGATGTAGTGGCACCGCCTATAAATAGTGGTATTTTCAGTCCACGCTCCTCCATTTGTCGTGCGACCGTCACCATTTCTGAGAGAGAAGGGGTGATAAGTCCGCTGAGACCGATTGCATCAGCAGAAGTTTCTATAGCTGTGTCAATAATTTTCTCAGGCGGTGTCATTACGCCTAAGTCTATGATATCAAAGCCATTACACCGCAATACGACAGCTACAATATTTTTTCCGATGTCGTGAACATCGCCTTTTACGGTGGCAAGCACCATTTTATACTTGTTTTTCGGTGCTTCACCACCATTATTTTTTTCAATTTCGGGCGTGAGGATTTCTACAGCCTCTTTCATGACCGTAGCACTCTTAACTACCTGTGGCAGAAACATTTCACCTCGCCCAAAACGTTCACCAACAGTATTCATCGCACCCATGAGAATGTTTTCGATAATGCTGATAGCGGAAATTCCATCGGCAAGGAGAGCTGAAATGTCGTCAGCAATTCCGGCAGTGTTACCAGTGCTGAGCGCCTTTGCCAAGTGACTGTCTGGCGTAGTGGCAATCTCCATTTTAGGAGCCTGTGACTTTTTTGCGGGCATAAATTCCGGTGCCATTTCCACAAGGCGGAAGGTAGCGTCGTCAGAAGTATTGTCAAGGACTGAAATGACAGCCTCCCGCAGCCTTTCGGGGATGCTGTCAAGCGGCAGAATACCGGCGGGATTTACAATCGCCATTTTCATACCCACTTGGCGAGCCTTGTCAATGAATATTGAGTGCATCACGTTTCTGACATAGTCGTTGCCACGAAACGAGAACGAGAGATTGCTCAGTCCGCCCGAGATATTGCTGTATTTCAAGTTTTCATGTATCCATTTTGCCGCTGCGATGAAGTCCACGCCATAATTATCGTGTTCTTTCAATCCGGTAGCCACCGCAAGAATGTTCGGGTCAAAGATTATATCGCAAGCAGGTATTCCGGATGCTGTAAGCAGTCTGTATGCACGTTCACATACAGCTTTTCTGTGCCCGAGAGTAGTAGCCTGCCCGGTTTCGTCAAATGCCATGACCACCATAGCAGCCCCCATACGGCGAATTTCACGGGCATGCGCAATAAACTCCTCTTCACCGTTTTTCAGCGATATGGAATTTACTATCGGCTTGCCCTGTATATGTTTCAAGGCCTCTCTAATCACGTCAAAATCAGATGAGTCTACCATCACAGGGACATTAGCCACTGCCGGCTCTGTAGCGATTTTGGTAAGGAATTTCACCATGCACGATTTAGTGTCCAGCAGCCCATCGTCCATATTAATGTCAATTATGTCTGCACCTTTTTCAATCTGCGAGGCGGCAATGGATAGAGCTTCATCGTAATTGTTTTCGTTAATTAGTCTCAAAAACTTTCGGCTTCCGGCTACGTTACACCGCTCACCTACGTTAACAAAATCCTTATCTGCATAGTCAAGTGCCTTTAGTCCTGATACACGCAGAGATGTGCCTCCGGATGAAATTTTCCGTGGGCTTAGCCCCTTGACAGCCTGTGCGATAGCGGCAATATGCTCAGGAGTGGTGCCACAGCATCCACCAATAATGTTAACCCTGGCAAGCGCACCGCTCTTCACTATTTCCTCCACCATTTGCCCCGGAGTCTGGTCGTATTCACCCAGCTCGTTAGGCAATCCGGCGTTTGGATAAAATACAACCCCACCTTCATATCCGTCAATCTCCACAAGGTGTGAGGCGAGAGCCTCTGCGCCAAAGCCACAGTTAATACCGACCGCTATCGGCTTTGCATGAGAAACGGCTGTAATAAAGGCACTTAAATTCATGCCGGAAAGCGTCTGTCCGGTCATGGTGAGCGTAGCAGAAATCATCATCGGGACTCGAATCCCGGTAGCCTCAAATGCACGAATAGCACCGAAAATAGCAGCCTTAGCATTAAGGGTATCATAAAAGGTTTCGAGAGCGAGAATATCAACACCGCCTTCTATAAGAGCTTTACACTGAACAAAATACGTGTCAGCCATCTCGTCAAAAGTAACGGTATCACCAAGGTTTGCCGCCATAGTGAGCGACTTACTTGTAGGGCCTACGCTACCTGCTACGAAACACATCTTGCCATTAGTTTCTCCATATTCATCTGCTACACGACGGGAGAGACGTGCAGCCGCAAGGTTTATCTCCTCTACAGCCTCCTGCATATCATAATCGGCAAGAGAAATGGCATTTGCATTAAACGTATCTGTAGTGATAATATCAACTCCGGCATCGAGGTATTTGCGATGAATGTCCTCAATGATGTCAGGCCGGGAAAGGACAAGGATATCATTGCATCCTTTCATCGCCTTATCAGAGTGATGGCAACAGCAACAGTGTGCATGAAAGTCTTTTTCTTCCAGTCCATATCTCTGAATCATAGTTCCGGTAGCACCGTCAAGGACGAGTATACGCTCGCTCATCAGCGAAATAAGCTCCAAGCCACGAGCGGAATACGGTATGTTGTCGTAAAAATCGTTCATTTTCTTTTGTCTGCAAAAAAGTTTTTAATCAGAGCGGCACACTCATCTCTGAGCACGCCTGCGCATACGGTTGCCTTTGGGTGAAAAGGCTGTCGCTGAGGAGTGTAGATATGATAGCCTCGTTTATCATCTTCCGCACCATACACAATCCGGCTAATTTGGCTCCAACCAATCGCACCGGCACACATCAGGCACGGCTCGACGGTGACGTATAGAGTGCAGTCGGTGAGGTATTTACCGCCGAGAGTGTCAGCCGCCGCCGTAATAGCCTGCATTTCAGCATGAGCAGTGACATCGCAAAGTCGTTCCGTAAGATTATGCCCGCGACCAATCACCCTGCCATTGCACACAATCACAGCACCTATAGGGATTTCGTCTTCCGCAAGAGCCGCCTGTGCCTCTGCCAGCGCATAGCGCATAAATTTTTCATCTTCGTCAATCATCTGAATATCAATTAGTCAGCCAACAAGTCTATTGACATACCCTCGTCAGCGGCAATGGTATTCGGGAAAATCGCCAGAGCCTCGGGCAACAATTCAGCAGGTTCTTCATACCTCTTGGAATAATGCCCGATGATTAGCCGCTTTGCTCCAGCCATTTTCGCGATAGTAGCGGCCTGTGCAGCGGTGGAATGTCCTCTCTCAAAAGCTTTATCTTCAAGGTCTGACGTGTAAGTAGCCTCGTGATAAATGGTATCCACTCCCCTCACCGCCTCCGCCACGCGTGGGTCAAACATAGTGTCGGAGCAATAGGCATAGCTTGTTGCGGGATTAGGGTCTGATGTAAGCACAGAGTTTGGCACCACCCTTCCATCAGGCAACACCAAGTCTGCTCCGTCTTTCAGGTCTTGTATCAGCCTCACCGGTACATCGTAAAACTTCACCATTTCACCGTTTATGTGTCGCGGCTTTTTCTTTTCACGGAAAATAAATCCAACACATGGCACCCTATGATATAGCGGAAACGCCTCTACGGTAAGGGCATTTGTTTCCAACAGGAGTCCTCCTTTAGGGTTAATCTCCACAAATTCAACGTCAAACGAACAGTGAGGGCACATGTATTCTATCACCGGCTTTAACATCCTGATACCCTCCTTCAGCATATAAACTTTAATGCATCCTTCGCGTCCGTGAAGGGAGAGAGTGGAAAGCAGCCCGGGCAATCCAAGGCAATGGTCACCATGGGTATGACTGATAAAAATATGCGTAAGCCGTGAGAATTTGAGGCTGTTACGGCGCAACTGTAGCTGCGCCCCCTCTCCACAGTCAATCATCATCAGTGATTCACGGAAGTTTATCACCTGGCATGAAGGATTATGCCGCATTGAGGGCGTCGCCGAGCCGCACCCCAGAATATTTACCTTAAAAGACTCCATATCGTTCGTATTTATGTCACAAAGTTAATCATTTTTCAGCACACTTTCCCCTATTATCGCCATTAAATAAATTTTAATTTAATTTTTTTTGGCAAATTTGTTTGTTGTTTGATAAAAAAGTATTACCTTTGCAGTCACAAAACCAGCGCATGTGGCGTAATGGTAGCCGCGTCAGACTTAGGATCTGATGTCTCAGGACGTGGGGGTTCGAGTCCCTTCATGCGCACGAAAAGCTGTGGCCTAATTTGGTTGCAGCTTTTTTTGTAAAAGAAGCCGAAATGTGTAAATTGTTAAAATTTTCTTAATAATTATTAAGGCATATCATATTATTGACATTTTATATGCTGTATGTAACAATTTATGCGTAAATTTACCGCCGATATTATTTTTTGTGCCTGAGAAGCAATTCAAACGTGCCCAAGTAATAATTCTAACGATTACAAACATAGATAAAAACCTAATAGTAAGACATGAAGAAACTACGTACAGCGTTAATTTCCGTATTATTTGCCATGCTCATGCCAAGTGCAGCATTTGCATGGGGAAGTCACCTTATAGGACTTGACCCGGGCCATGGAGGTTCAGACCCGGGCGCATCAGGGCCATCAGCGCCACATGAGGCAGAGCTATGTCTGCGTGCAGCAACTCAAGTCCGCAACTGGATAGTAAACCAGATGGGCGGTAAGTGTAATATGACACGCACATCAAACGTAGATGTCTCACTAACAGCCAGAAGAGATTATTCTGTCGCCTGGGACACGTGGATTTTCTGTTCTTTTCACCTGAACGCCTTTAATGGCAGTGCCCACGGAACAGAAACATGGTATTACTGGACCACAGGCAACTCATATAATCTTGCCGCCAAAGTGCAAGCACAGTTAGTTTCACAATTAGGGCGGGCAAACAGAGGAGTTAAACAAAATGGTTGGACAGTAATCACCGGCCACTCAAATGTTCCTGCCATATTGACGGAGAGCCTCTTTGTGGACAACTACGACGAGTGGAATATGATAAACAACGAAAGCAAGGACGGCTTCAAAAAGTGGTGTCGCGGCCATATCTATGGATTCTATGACTATTTTAGAGGCGTTCATGGCATAAATTGTGCAGACCCACGCAACAACAGCGTTATAAACGGCACTCCTGCCGCCTCGCTAAATGTATCTACCGGCAGTGTAGGATTTAACTGCTATAGAAAGGCTCATCCTACGCAGCAGTTTACCGTCACAGGGACATCACTGAGCAACGATATAATAGTGTCTTCAAATAATGCCGCATTTACAGTCAACGGCAGTAACTCCGTCAATATCGGAAAGACGGGGGGCACTGTCACCGTAAGGCTTGCAAGCTCCGACAATAATGGCAGCGCAAGCGGCACCATCACTATCGCCTCCGGCTCACTGAGAAAGACGGTAAGCGTCAGCGCAAACATTACGGAGCATCCTGTTCAGTCAATGCACGAAGTGTGGAATTTCTCAGAGCAAAAAGGGAACAAGAACGAAAAGGGCTACGATGCCTCAAAAATCAGCAATTTCTGCTATAACGACGGGAAACTATTCTGCGTTTACGACCATAACTCAATTAAAGTTCTCAACGCCGCAACAGGTGAAGACTTGGGCAACCTCTATGAAGGAGATATCTGCAATGGAGGTGAGTATAAGTTCAGCGACGTAAAATGCCTCGACGGCGTAATTGTGGCATGTAACTATGCTAAAGCCGGCGGAGAACTGCGACTATATGCATGGGAAAACTGGCAACTTGACCCATATCTACTATTAAAAACAACAGACTTCCAGGGAGCGACAGAACTGGGAGAATGTATGGAAATGGTGGGCACATACGCAAGCGATGCTTGGTTTGCCTTCGGCAATGATAATGGGAGCACCACTCGCATAGTGGAATATCACCGAAAGGATGGAGCATGGTCTGCAAAAAACACCGTCGTGCTTAAAGACGGTGCACAACTGAAGACCGGCTCTCACACCCGCGGCTATCCAAAAGGAAATGGCTGGTGGGTAGACGGCAATGACAGTTATCCTCACTGGACCGCATGGGACGACGCTTCACAGGCAACAACGGCACGATGCTCTGTAAACACAGGCGACATGCTCGGCGGCTCTCATCACGAATTTCGTTTCAAGGGGCATAAATATGCTGTAAACGTGAAGTTTAACAATGGTCTTAAGGGCAGACTCGGTCTGTGCTTTGACAATGCAGGAAACTTCTCAGATGCACTCTATCTCAACGACTACCCTGCAGAAGGACTTGGTGGCAACACACGCAATACGTCAGGCGCCGGTGACGTAATTGTTCAAACTGACGAAAATAACTATATTCACGCTTGGGTATTCACTGAAAATCACGGTATTGCATGCTATGCTTACGGCGACAACCCGTCAGGCAGCTACGTTGGACCTCTCAAGCCTGCTGAAAAGTGGAATTTCTCAGAAAAGCGCGGAAATCAGACAGAACTCGGCTGGGACACCAAGAAAATAAACAATATTGCGTATGGCGCCGGCAAGCTTTACTGCGTTTACGACCATAGCGCAATCAAAGTGCTTGACGCACAGACAGGTAAATACCTTGGCGACCTTCCGCTCGGAAACGTAGTAAATGGCGGAACATACACACTGAGCGACGTGGAATATATCGACGGCAAAGTTGTAGCTTGTAACTACGCCGTTGCAGGACAAGAACTTAAGTTCTACTGGTGGTGGAACGACTGCGTAGAGCCATCACTACTCTACTCAACAACAGACCTGCAGGGAGCACCCGCACTCGGCGACTGCTTTGAAGTGAACAAAAACGCGAAATTCAGCGAGAGCGTGTACTTCGCATTCGTCAAAGATGACGGCGCAGCATCACGCCTCGTGGAGTATGAAAGAAAATCAGATGGCACATGGGCAGTAGCGATGCGCAAGTTCACAACAGACGGCAGCACTCGCCTACCGCTCGGCAAGTATGCCCGTGTATATCCATGGGGCGGTACATTCTGGCTTGATGGCTGCGATGCGCTCCCGTCTTATATGAGCTTTAACAACGACATCAACTTCAGCCGCAACTGCGACGTAAACATACCTACCACCTGGGGAGCGTGCCACCATGAAATAAACTGGAATGGCAAGAAGTATTCCATCAACCTAAACTTTGACGACAAGCGCAACGGACGCGGACGCCTCACTATCGACAATACCGGAAACTATAGCAGCATCACTCCGCGTGCAGAATTCCCGGCAGACGGACTTGGCAACAGCCAGAATACAAGCGGAGCGGCAGACATTGACATAAAGACCGA
Source organism: uncultured Porphyromonadaceae bacterium (assembly GCA_945231345.1). Classification (GTDB taxonomy): domain Bacteria; phylum Bacteroidota; class Bacteroidia; order Bacteroidales; family Muribaculaceae; genus CAJUPY01. Next base: position 2,833 of record CALYOL010000045.1, on the reverse strand, counting down.
TGGCTCAACTTACTTTGAGGCATGGGTATTTTCTGAAAATCAAGGAGTTGCATACTATGCATACGGTAATCCTCCACGCGTAGAGCCTTCATCTGTGGGCGAGCTTAAACTTGACGAGAAGTGGAATATCTCCGCACAGAAAGGCAATATCAAGTCAATGGGCTGGGATGCGAGCAAAATCCGCAACTTCGCTTACCAAGACGGCAAAATCTACTTTGTATACGACAGCAAAGTAATCAAGGTAATCAACGCGCAGACAGGCGAATACCTCGGCGACCTTAACGACGGCGGAGTAATTGCCGGCGGAGAGGAAATTCTCTCAGACGTAAAATGCTTTGACGGAAGAATTATCGCATGCAACAGAGTTGTGGCAGGGCAAGAACTACGCTTCTATGCATGGAACAAAGACACAGAACCGGCTTATGTCCTTTACAAAACTACCAACCTTGGCACAGCGCCTGCACTTGGCGAATCATTTGAAATTGCGCCGGACAGCCAGTGGGAAACATTCTTCTGGATAAATTCAGCATACGACGACGGCAGCAAGACACACGTCATTGAATACCACCAGTCGGCAGCAGACACATGGGAGGTAGTATCCCACACACTGACCACCGACGGCACTAATTACTACCACCTGGGCAAAAATGCCCGCGTATATCCACACGCAGGAAAATGGTGGCTATGCGGAAACGATGCGATGCCGGCTTACGGAGGATTCCACACAGGAATGAGCAACGTAATCTCACGCAGCTTCACCCATAACATAGCAAGCACATGGGGCGCAGCTCACCATCAGTTTACATACTGCGGTCACGTCTATGCCTACACTCCTGAGTTTGACGCAAATCATCAGCGAGGCAGAATCAGAATAGACTATCTGGGCAACCTTGAATATACCGTAGTAAATCCTCGCGGCACTTATCCTGCAGAGGGACTCGGAAATACAGATTGTACACGCGGATATGCCGACGCTATAGTCAATACCGACGGCAGCACATACGTAGAAGCATGGGTATTTGCTGAAAATCAAGGTATTGCATACTTTACTGAAGGTAATGTACCTAAGCGCAACCCACAGAAAATCAGCAGCATTGTACGCGCTGAAGAAGGCACAGCAAACCCGTATGCATACAATCTTTACAGTAGCATAGACATATTTGACTTTGCTGCGCACTATACTCTCAACGCAGACGCACAGAGCGTGGATATAGTAATCTATGACGAAGAGAGCGGTGCTGAAGCGATGACAGTGAACCTTGGGGCACAGTCTGCCGGCACCCACGAAGAACATTTTGATGTTCAACAACTTGAAAACGACCACACTTACAGCTGGGCAGTACGCGTGAACGGAAATGAGCGCATTCTCCCCGAGACATTCGGCAGCCAGCGTTTCTACCATGCTCGCGGCGTAGATGTGGACAACAATATGGAAAGCGAATCATTCGGCAATATCTACTGCACTGAAGGCAAACTCACCACCGATGCCACCTATATCAGCGGAAACGGAGGCGGTCCCGGTCTGTATGCTTTCGACGCAAGCCTCAACCCGATTGAAAACAGCGCTACAGGCGGATATGCATTCATGGGTGGACTTACATTCGATGACATGGCAGGAGACAAATCAGGAGCAGACCCGGCACGAGTGCGTGTTGCAGACGACGGACGCATCTTTATCACCCGTTGCAACGACTCAGGCAGCTATATCGCATATACTCCATCGTTTACAGACCTTGCAGCAAACAATACGTTCCACACACTCTTAAGCGGTGGCACCAATGATGACGCAAACTGCATCTACAATGACGCATCAGGCAATTTCCTCGCCGCAGCAAACGTAGGAATTGACGTAAAGGGCTCAGGCGACGAACTACAACTACTTGCACTCTCAGGCAGCAAAGCACTCTTCAATTTCAACCAGACAGCAAGCCGAGTTGATTGCTATAACCTGGGCAATGCCGACGCACTTCCGTCACCTGCTCCAGTTTCCGCTCTCTCCGGCAAGTACACCGTCAATGCAGTGAGCGCAAACGTGGACTTTGACAACCGCGGAGGCATCTGGTACTGTCAATATCGCATAGCACCAACAGATGGGGAACCTTCGCTGGTATATGTTGACGCAAATGGTGTAGAACGCTACAAAGACATCACCACAGTGCGTGGGGCAGGTGCTGTACGCGTATCGCCAGACGGCACAATGCTCGCCGCTCCAAGCAGTGAAAAGGCAATCACCATTTACTCTATAGCATATGATGAAGCCGGCACTCCATCGCTCACAGAAATCCTCACAATGTATCACGGAGTGGGACGAAATGTGAACGATATAGCATGGGACGTTGCAGGAAATATTTATATCTGCGACAGTTATGCCGAGTATCTCAAGGCATTCTCCCTCCCCCGCCCTGCAACAACTGTCGAAACGAAGGCACAGAGCAAATATTCGTTCCTCAAGCTAATAACCGGTGTAGATAGCATAAATGCCGAGACAAAAGCTGAAGCTGAATATTTCAACACTCTCGGCATTAAGGTGAACCATGAATATCTCACCCCGGGCATCTATCTCCGCCGCACAGGCAAAAAAATTGAAAAAATAATAGTTAAATAACATTGACGATACTATTTTATTGACAATAAAAGATTTAAACCAATTGTAAATACAACACAGACATTCCAATTCTAACACATGCCAATCCCGGAAGAATTGCCTCCATGCTTTCTTCCGGGATTAATTTTTAAGAGCATGTTGAGTCTCTATGACGTAGACCAACGGAGAATTACACATCCTGAAAATTTCATCATTTTTTGTTAAATAATCGCTAACACTTTCAGTTTT
>CALYOL010000044.1 GCA_945231345.1 uncultured Porphyromonadaceae bacterium | reverse complement strand
GATATACAGGGAAACACCAATTCAAAAATGGTGCTTTTCGACGTTGCAGTCCGTGCAATACTTTTGATTAAACAATAAAATAAGTAATTATAACTAACAAATAACATTCACTATGAAAACATTCTTGAAGCAGATAGCAGAAGCTTTTTACAATGAAAACAAACAGGAAATGGCAAATATCTGTTTTGTCTTTCCAAACAAGCGAAGCTGTGACTTTTTTCAGAAAAACGTATTAGAAATAAGTAGAAGCAAAAATGCCCCGGTAATCCCTAACGTAATAGATATTACCACTTTTGTGTTAAAAATCACAAACCTTGTAGAACTTACGAGAATAGAGCAGATTTTTTTGCTATATAATTGCTACAGTGAGGTTGTCAATGCTAAAACAAACCAAGAAGGTACTGTTTATTTTGACCATTTTCTCCGCTGGGCTGATATATTGCTGAGCGATTTTAACGATGTGGACATGTGCATGGCTGATGCTGAGCAACTTTTCACAAATGTCAAAAATCTACAAGAAATCAAGTCTGACTGGATGACGCCAGAAATGAAAGATATTATTGATAGATTTTATGGAAAAAAAGAAGAGTATGGCGACAAATTAGATTTAATGTGGAAGCATTATCATGGAAATCAAATAGAAGATAGTGATGAGTCCGAGAACAATATGAAGCAATACTTCTATTCCATGTGGATGATTATGTATGAGTTATATTTGAAATTCCGCGAGAGTCTTAAAGAAAATCAATTATGCTATACCGGAATGGCATTTCGTCTGGCCGCTGAGAACTTGAACAATTACTCTAATCGTTTACATCATAAGCGATATGTTTTTATTGGGTTTAACGCCCTATCTGCAGCAGAAAAGAAAATTTTCAGTTGGATGAGGGATAATGGCAGGGGTGATTTTTATTGGGATGATAACTCCCCTTTCCTTACAGAGGGAAATCCTGGAGGGTACTTTGTAAAGACTTTAAAAGAAGAATTTAAGAGTAAAATAACATTAGATTTAGACTCGACTGCTGATAATGATACCAGGATAATTCATTTAGTTGGTGTTCCATCAAAAGTAGGTCAAGTTAAATATGCAGTTGATATTCTAAAACAACTCAATGAGGAACAGGTAATTAATTCAGGTGATGTAAATACAGCAATTGTATTGCCAGATGAGAGATTATGTCCATATCTGCTTCGCTCAATTCCCGCAAAAGGCATTGGCTGTAAGGCTAATGAAAACACCAATGTAAATGTCACTATGGGGTATCCTATGTCTGATTCCCCGGTGTCTTCTCTTATACAAGCAATACTAAAAATGGAGTATAAGTGTAGCGAAAGTAATGGTGAAATCACGTATTTATGTGAAGACGTACTATCACTATTATCTCATCCGTTAGTAAAAAAAGTGAAGGGCGCTGGTATTAAAAAGCTTATTAATAAATTACAATGCCGTCACAGGCAATATTTTAAGAAAAGTGATATTCTTGCAGAAGCTGAAGACATAGAAAAAGAATTAGATGTGTCGTGCTTTTTCCCTGATTTTAGAAATGAAATTGAGAAGAAAGATGGCATTAAGATTAATATAGTAGCATCATTGGAGAATATGCTTAAAAATATAAGAGACGCAATCATAGATGACCCTATGATGGATGCATACATAAACACTTATCTCAAGTGCATTAATCAAATAAATATTCTTCTTTTAAAATATAATATAAACACTGAAAGTGCTACTACATTACATTTAGTTCATCGGTTAGCATCTACAGAAAAAATTCCATTTAAGGGAGAGCCACTTTCCGGAATTCAGGTCATGGGTGTGCTTGAAACTCGTTCATTAGACTTTGATAACCTGATATTTTTATCCATGAATGAGAAGGTGTATCCACGTAGAATGTTTAAGAAATCGTTGATACCCTATGAATTACGAAAATGTTTTCAGATTACCACTCCTGAAATGCAAGAAGGCATATTTGCATATTATTTTTATCGCTTGCTAAATAGGTCAAAACGTGTATATTTACTATATGACTGTACTGAAGGAGGTGAGCAGACTGAAATGTCACGTTATATATATCAGCTGCTATATATCTATGCGCAAAAGCCTAAGCCTAAACGCTTTAAAATAGTTGTGGACAAAATGAGTTTTGACTACAATCCTGTTTTGACAAGAGAAATTTCACTGACAGGTCCTTTACAAAACGATGTGTTTGCGGAAGATGTTTTGAAACGACTTAATCGCTACACTAATAAGGCGGAGTCCGGACACAAGTATTTGCTGTCGCCAAGCGCATTGAAAGCTTATATTAACTGTCCATTAAAATTCTTCCTTGAGTATGTAGCTGACTATAGAGAAGAGAGCGAAATAAAGCCTTTTGTTGACAGTAGTAAATTTGGAACTATCATTCATGAGGCATTACAGACCGTTCATAAAATGATAATATGCAAACGCAAAAGTGAAAATCATTCATGTCCTGAAACATTCTATTCAAAAGACATAAAACAAATAATAAACAACGAAGACTTTTTGACAAAATGTGTGGTTTATAGTTTTTTAAAGAACTTTTTATACCAGAAAGAATGTGATATAATTTTTGACAATATTACGATTAATAATATACCGGAAGAGTTTAGACTTTTGGTTGAAATCATGCGCGATTCTTTTGTCAAAAAAACTTTTGAGAGGGAACTGGAAAGTTTTAAGACATTAGGTATCAAAAACTATCAATATATAGCTTCAGAATATAAGTTTGAATACGGTATACCTATTGACGATAATGATGATACTAAGGTGCTAATTAAGGGCTTTATAGACAGAATTGATGTTGTTACTTTTAATGATGATAAAAAAGCCGTCCGCATAATCGACTATAAGACAGGAAACGATTCTTTGAAATTCAAAAGCATAAATGATTTGTGTGGAACAAATCAAAACAATAATGAAAACCTAATGGGTATATTTCAAGTATTTTTGTACAGCATGGTTTTCAAAGAAAAAATATGTACTGATTTGAAAGACAAAGGTATTGATTGCAAATCGCAGGTGATACCACTCATATACAAATTGAGAACTTTGGCAACAGAAGGTATTCAATATATTAAATCTGACACTTGTGAAATTACAGATTTTTCTATAGTAGAAGAAGATTTCGGAAACGCACTTAAAAATTTGATTAAAAAAATTTTTGATACGCAATGTAATTTCTCTCAGAATCTCAATTCATGTAATTACTGTAACTTCAGGTCTATTTGTAATACTGAAAAAAAGACTTTCTATTGATATGACATTTTTAAGACAGTATGATTTTAATCCACGCCTTCAATAATATTCACTGCTATTATAGACTCTAAAAAAATGTGTTCAGGGCTTTATATACATATCCCCTTTTGTCATTCAAAGTGCAGCTACTGTGACTTCTTTTCCACGCCTGCTATGACTAAATATCAGCATGAATATATCCAAGCGTTGCTGTGCGAATTAAAGCTTAGGTGTAACGAAGTCCCCACACCATTCGATACCGTTTACATAGGTGGCGGTACTCCATCAATATTGGATAAAACCTCAATTACGACATTACTGGCTGGAATAAAGCCATATATAAGTGCTGATTTCAGAGAGTTTACGGTGGAAGTTAATCCGGAAGACGTGTCAGAAGATTTCATCGAGACTCTTATCGCAGGAGGGGTAAACAGAATAAGCATGGGCGTACAATCATTTGACGATGATACCCTTAGAATGGTTTCTCGTAGGCATTCTTCAACCTGCGCTATTGATGCAATCAATATTATTAAACAATATGGGTTAAACTATAGCCTTGACATCATTTATGGATTACCTACCGGGCGTGAAGACGCATCAATGATTAATACGTTTGAATATTCGCTGAATAAATTGCTTTCATTCGAGCCTCCACATTTTTCAGCTTACCTTCTTTCTTACGAGCAAGGGACAAAAATGTACTTCATGCGAGAAAAAGGCGTAATAAAAGAAGCAACCGAAGAGGAAGCAACACAAATGTATTCACTGCTGTGTAATATCGCTCGCAGCCATGGTTATAATCACTACGAAATATCAAATTTTGCCAAATCAGGGAGTGAGGCTGTGCATAATTCAAAATATTGGGCAGGTATGCCATACCTTGGTATTGGCTGCAGTGCACACAGCTACGACCTGTCACTTCGCCGTTATAATCCGAATAATATTCCGCAATACATCAGAAGCCTAAATGATTTTGGTAAGACTGTCTTTGAAACTGAAATATTAACTCCGGAAGATAAATACAACGATTTTATTATCACATCATTACGTACAAACGCAGGGCTGGATTTAGATAAACTCAACCATTTAATGCCATCTTATCTGACAGATTATTTCAAACATACCATTGAGCCACTATTTGCATCAGGGCAACTTATAAAGCTCAATAACCATATCTACATTCCTGAAAATCAATGGCTTGTATCGGACAGTATAATGCGAGACCTAATGTATGTGTAAGCTACTGCTCAAACTTAGGCCTCGCATTGACATTTCTTTCAATAGTGTTAGGTCTTAATGCCAAGTCACATTATCTAAATTTCGGTAACACTTTTAGTGATATTTCGGTGAAACTGTCAAATATCATGTCTGCTTTACCTTCAAGTGAATGGCGAGGAAGAGTTGTTGCAAGACCTATTACGGCTCCGGCTTTTGCATTACGTCCTGCAGAAAGTCCTTGAAGCGAATCTTCAAAAACGTAGCAGTGAGAAGGTTTGCAGCCGATTGTTGAAGCAGCAAGGAGATAGCCTTCGGGATTAGGCTTGGAATTTTTTACATAAGAGTCCGTTATTATAGCATCAAACTCATCTTTCATCCATGGTTGCTGGGCAAAAAGACGTTCCATCTTTTTGTCATTACTACTGGTCACTATTGCTGTCTTATATCCAGCTGATTTAAGCTCTTCAAGAAAGCTCTTTACTCCATCATAGACAGGATAAACTACTTTAGCTTCAAAATCAACAATTTCATTTGCAAGTGTCTTACGAACAAGTTCATCCGGAAAATATTTAGAGAAAATGTCCTTAAGAGTAGTACCCTTTATATCAAGGGCGAAAGTAGGAGAAGGTATGCCATACCTCACTCCTACTGCTGCCCAAAATTCTGTATATAAGCGTTCGCTGTCTATCAGTACGCCATCAAGGTCGAATAATGCTCCGAATGTCATTTATTTGGATTTAATAAGCAAACATTGGATATTCATTCATAGTTGCATTTACTTTTGCGCGTACTGCTGCAATTACGTTCTGGTCTTCAGGATTTGAAAGAACTGTATCAATCATCTCCACTATCTCGCCCATAAGTGATTCTTTTGCACCTCTCGTAGTGATTGCCGGCGTACCAAGTCTGATACCGGAAGTTTGGAATGGTGAACGGCTGTCAAATGGCACCATATTTTTATTTGCAGTGATATCTGCCTCAACAAGTGCTTTTTCAGCCACCTTACCTGTAAGTTCCGGGAATTTTGTACGCAAGTCAACGAGCACACAGTGGTTATCAGTTCCGCCTGATACGATTTTATATCCCTTGTCAATAAGTGCCTGAGCCATGGCGCGAGAGTTTTTAAGAACCTGCTGCTGGTATTCTTTATATTCCGGCTGGAGTGCTTCACCGAAAGCTACAGCTTTTGCTGCTATCACATGCTCAAGCGGACCACCTTGAACTCCGGGGAACACTGCAGAGTCTATAAGTGAAGACATCTTACGAATTTCACCTTTCTTGGTAACTTTTCCAAATGGATTGTCAAAGTCTTTTCCAAGCAAAATAATACCACCGCGTGGACCGCGAAGCGTTTTATGAGTTGTAGATGTGACAATATGTGCATATTTGAGAGGATTGTCAAGCAAACCTGCTGCAATAAGACCTGCAGGGTGAGCCATATCAACCATGAAAATCGCGCCTATCTCATCTGCTATTTTTCTCATGCGCGCATAGTCCCATTCACGAGAATAAGCACTCGCACCACCGATAATCAACTTCGGACGTTCACGCAGAGCCACTTCCTCCATTTGGTCATAATCTACAAGTCCTGTATCTTCCTTTACGTTATATTCAAGTGCATGAAAAACGAGTCCTGAAAAGTTTACCGGGCTGCCATGTGAAAGGTGTCCGCCGTGTGAAAGGTTCAATCCGAGGAATTTGTCTCCAGGGTTAAGAACAGACATAAACACTGCCATATTAGCTTGTGCGCCTGAATGTGGTTGTACGTTGGCGTATTCTGCGTCAAACAGCTGTTTTATTCTTTCTATAGCTACATTTTCAGCTTCATCTACAACCTGACAGCCACCATAATAGCGGTGACCGGGATAGCCTTCAGCATATTTATTAGTAAGGCACGAACCCATTGCCTGCATCACTTGTTCACTGACGAAGTTTTCTGATGCTATAAGTTCAATTCCTTTTTTTTGACGTTCATGCTCACGGCTTATGATGTCAAAGATTGTGTTGTCTCGTTGCATAATTGTTTTGAGATTTATTTGTGATTATTAATTATTTTTTCTTTTTAACACTCCAGCCAAATTTGCCTAATGGCTCACCCTGGGCATAATAGTTACCATGGCTGTAATTTATAAGTTTTGCTTTTTGTAGGTCAAAAGAACCTGTTTCCGGGTCAATATATTTATCGTCAGCTATGACATTCACCACTTGCGCAATCATCATGTCATGGCTGCCCAACGGTATCACTTGCGTCACTCGACATTCTATGGCGAGCGGAGACTCATCGATATACGGACATCGATTTTTTACTCCTTGTACCGGAGTTAGCCCTGTTTCCTTCCATTTGTCATAATCACGACCGGAACGACAACCAATCCAGTCTGTAGCCTTCGCCATGTTTTCAGTTGTGAGGTTTATAGTGAATTCCATATTCTCCATTATCAACGCATGTGAAAAGCGCTCAGGTCGTACAGAAATATAGCACATGGCAGGATTAGTGCATATTGTACCTGTCCAAGCCACAGTAATCAGATTATTACGATTTTCATCTCCGCAGGTGACTATAACTGCAGGGAGTGGATATATCATAGTGCCCGGTTGCCAATTCTGTTTCATCCTTAGATTATTGTTGCATTTATGGTTGATACTGTATGATTGCAATAATGACACCTGATAATGCCGGCAGAACGGTCTACGATATGAAAACGTGTAGACATTGGCTCATTATTGCAGATGCACTTAGGATTATCACACTTGACAAGCCCAATAATAGTGTCCGGCAAAGTCACTTTAAGCTTTTCTACCACTTCATATTCACGGATGATATTTACAACTGCATTAGGTGCTATTATTGCAATGCGATTAAGTATATCTTGTGGAAAAAACACGTCAGCTATCTTTATGATGCCTTTGCGGCACTTTGAGCCCTCAAGGTTATTGCCTATTGTAAGCTGATTGGTTGCATTTTCAAGATTAAGAAGTTTAACTACCTTGAAAAGTGCATTTGTGGGAATATGGTCAATAACAGTTCCGTTTTTAAGAGCTGCTACGGCAAGGGATGACTTTGGATTACTCATGGCTAACATATTTAGATTGTACATCAGGGGCAAGTATGTCAATACCTAATGCATTGCAGATGATGGCTTGGCGTGCATATAGCCCGTTTTTTGCCTGCTGGAAATAATAAGCCTTTGGGTTTGAGTCGACATCATAGCTTATTTCATTCACACGAGGTAGAGGATGGAGGATTCTCAGATTGTCGCGTGAATTGACCAGCATAGAGTTGTGAAGTGAATACAAATCCTTAACCCGTTCATATTCCACAATGTCTGTAAAACGTTCTTTCTGAACGCGGGTCATGTATATTATGTCCGAGCTGTTAATCACTTCTTGTGTGAAATCTTTATGTTCAACATATTTTATTCCGTTCATTACGCAGAATTCCTTGTATTCTACAGGCATTTTTAGTTCATCACATGCTACAAAGTTAAATGTTGGATTAAAATACTTGAGTGCCATAATCAGTGAATGAACAGTTCTGCCGTATTTCAAATCCCCTACCATCGTAATTGTCAGGTTGTCAAGTTTCCCCTGAGTTTTCAATATTGAGTATAAGTCTAATATAGTCTGCGATGGATGCTGATTGCTTCCGTCACCGGCATTGATGACTGGTATCTCAGTCACTTCAGTTGCGTAACGGGCGGCACCTTCAAGGTAATGGCGCATTACGATTACATCAACGTAATTACTAACCATAATAATGGTGTCTTTGAGGGTTTCACCTTTTGATGAGCTTGTGGTGTTTGCGTCGGAAAAACCGATAACTCTTGCGCCAAGTCTATTGGCTGCTGTTTCAAAACTTAGGCGAGTGCGCGTGGATGGTTCAAAAAATAGTGTAGCCACCACTTTACCATCAAGAACTTTCAATCCGGGATGGTCTTCAAAATACCTTGCTTGGTCAAGGATGTGCAGGATTTGCTCCTTGGTCAGGTCTGCAATAGAAACAAGACTATGAGGGTTCATCGTTTAGAATGAATATTTAGTTTGCACAAAGGTAAGGTTTTTTTTCCACTTATTACGCAATTACTCACTATAATTTTTGTTGTTTGGAATAAAATGCTTACCTTTGTATAATGAAAAGAAAGCCCCATGCATCATTATATGGATGTGGGCAATTATTTTATTGAATATATTTCACAAATGATACACGCTCTCACGTTTTTAGGTTATATTTTCAGGCTCATTATTAAGCCGCAAAGCGGATGGGAAGACGTTGGCGAAAGCGGTTATACGAGAGAGCAATGGCTAAGCTCGGGTTTGCTGCCATTGCTGTCTGTTCTTGCTATATCCTGCTTTATCCATGCTTTTTATGGCGAGTTTGTGTTGAATATTGCTTTGCAAGACGCTATAACATCGTTTGTGTCACTATTTGCCTCTATTTTTGTTGCTGATGAAGTTATTAGCATATATGTCAAACAAAAGATTGCTACAGATTCCGAAGAAGATTCGAATATTATCATTGACAAGACAAAAATCATGAGTATATTCAATATTGGTTTCTTTGCGCTAATCTTTACAGTAAGAAATATTGTGCCTATTGAAAACACTTTGTTCAATCTACTCCCTTTTTGCACTATTTTTTCATTGGCGTCAGCTTGGGAGTTCATTGGAATTGATAAAGACAAACATGTCGTTTTATGCATTGTATCTTGGCTTAGTGCATACATTCCGGCTATAGCGATTAGCGAGATTTTTAATCTATTACTTTAATACACAATAAAATGCATTATGAAAATGTTTAAGAAAGATATTAATATTAAAAACAGACGTGCCACTTTTGATTATGAAATTGTGGAAACGTTTACTGCTGGCATTGTTCTGACTGGTACTGAGATTAAGTCAATTCGTGAAGGAAAGGCAAGCCTTGCTGATACATATTGTTATGTTAACAATAGTGAGGTATGGGTAAAAAACATGTATATCGCAGAATATTTTTACGGAACATACAATAATCATACCGAGCGACGTGAGCGCAAATTGCTACTTAATCGCAAAGAAATATCTCGTCTTGAAAAAGACGGCAAGGAAAGTGGTTTTTCCATTATTCCACTCAAACTTTTTATCAGCGACAAGGGATATGCTAAACTTGTCATAGCCCTTGCTCGAGGAAAGAAAGAATATGATAAACGCCAGTCAATTAAGGAGCGTGAAGATAAGCGCGACATGGCAAGATTGTTTAAGAAATAATTTTAATCTGAATATATGGGATTTTTTGATTTTTTTTCAAAGGAGAAGAAGAAAGAAACACTTGATAAAGGTCTTGAAAAAAGTAAGCAGGGCTTTTTGAGCAAAATAACTCACCTGATTGCTGGAAGGGATACTATTGATGACGATTTCCTTGACGACCTGGAAGATATCTTTCTTTCGTCTGACGTCGGAGTAGAGACAACTGTCAAAATCCTTGATAGAATAAAGGAGCGTGTGAAACATGACAAATATGTCGGTTCCTCAGAGCTTAATGAGCTGCTTTGCGACGAAATTGTAGATATGCTCACTGCTCATGATAACCATGATGAAGAGTTAAAAGACTTTGAGCTTCCTAAAACACATAAACCTCACGTAATTATGGTAGTCGGTGTAAACGGAGTCGGTAAAACTACTACAATTGGCAAATTAGCTCACAATTACAAATCTTCAGGTTATAAGGTCATGCTCGGTGCGGCAGATACCTTCCGTGCAGCAGCTATTGAGCAGCTCGATGTTTGGGGACAGCGCGCCGGAGTACCGGTGATTAAGCAAAAAATTGGCGCTGACCCTGCGGCTGTTGCTTATGATACCCTTTCATCTGCAGTTGCTAACGATGTTGATGTAGTCATTATCGATACCGCCGGACGTCTGCATAATAAAATTGGACTCATGAATGAGCTTACCAAGATAAAAAATGTCATGCAAAAGGTTGTACCGGATGCACCACATGACGTTTTGCTCGTTCTTGATGGAAGTACTGGACAAAATGCCTTTGAACAGGCTCGACAGTTTGTGGCTGCTACAAGCGTAAATCAGCTTGCTATCACCAAACTTGACGGAACTGCAAAAGGCGGTGTTGTAATCGGTATCTCAGACCAATTTAAGATTCCTGTAAAATATATAGGGTTAGGAGAAGGCATTACTGACCTTCAAGTTTTCCACAAAAAAGAATTTGTAAAGGCTCTTCTTGGAAAATAGCTATCGCTCCCTGCTTTTTATTAGAAATCCAAGCACTTCGATTAGGTGAAGATTTATGAAAATTGATATAATTTCATTAGGTTGTTCTAAAAACCTCGTGGACTCTGAGCGTCTTGCCAAAAGACTTGAAAACCTTGGGCATAAAGTCTATTTTGAACCGAAAAAGCCTACAGGCAAAGTTGTAGTCATAAACACCTGTGGCTTTATTGGTGATGCAAAGGAGGAGTCAATAAATACTATTCTGGAGGCTGTGCAGCTCAAAAATGAAGGCGTTTATAAATATGTTTACGTTATGGGATGCCTTTCTGAGAGGTATAAAAATGAGCTACCACAAGAAATTTCTGAGGTAGATAAATGGTATGGAAAATTTGACTGGGAAAATCTCATTCAGGAGAGTAGTCAGTGGGATAAGAAGAGCGCTAAGCCAAGATGCGAACATACTCTTACTTACGATAGAATTGTTAGCACGCCAAGTCATTACGCATACCTTAAAATTGCTGAAGGTTGTAACCGTTTTTGCGCTTTTTGCGCAATCCCGCTAATCACAGGCCGATTTACTTCACGTCCTATCGAAGAAATTGCAAACGAAGTCAAAATGCTCGTTTCTCGGGGCGTGAAAGAGTTTAATGTCATTGCACAAGACCTGTCAAGTTATGGTCTTGACATTTATGGAGAAATGCGTTTGCCACAACTGATAGAGACGCTTGCACAAATTCCTGGTGTGGAATGGCTCAGACTGCACTACGCTTATCCGGCTCAATTCCCATACGGAGTACTTGACGTAATGGCAAAGTATCCGAATGTCTGCAAATACCTTGATATCGCCCTTCAGCATTCAAGTGATAAAGTGCTTGATAACATGCGCCGACACT
>CALYOL010000043.1 GCA_945231345.1 uncultured Porphyromonadaceae bacterium | reverse complement strand
TGCCGCAGGGGCATTGCAATCCGACGACCGCGCAAACCGAAACCCGATGCTTGGCGTGGCTCGCCCCGGCGACATGGGCTTTGACGTGATGCACATAAACCTACATAAGACATTCTCCACTCCTCATGGCGGTGGTGGACCGGGTGCGGGACCTGTAGGTGTACGTAAAGGCTTGGAACAATTCCTGCCAAATCCACGAGTGGTGAAACTGGATGACGGAAGTTTCAGCATCGCTAATTCAGACACAGCACTTGGCCGCATTTCCAGTCATATAGGAAACTTTGCTGTAGAACTTCGCGCACTTAGCTACATCCTGTCGCTTGGTAAAGAAAACATCAAGATGGTGGGCCCACTTGCAACACTTAACGCAAACTACGTCAAAGAAAGGCTTAAAGACCTGTATCTTCTGCCTATTGACGGAGTTTGCAAGCATGAATTTGTCTTCGACGGGCTTGCAGACAAGAGTACGGGCGTGACGACTCTCCATGTAGCCAAGCGACTACTTGACCATGGCTATCATGCGCCAACAATCTATTTCCCGCTGCTATTCCACGAGTCACTGATGATAGAGCCTACAGAGACAGAATCGCTTGACACACTTGACGACTTTATAGACGTAATGCGTCAAATAGCAGTTGAGGCAAAGGAAAATCCGGAGGTGGTGAAGACAGCTCCACATAACTGCCCGATTTCTCACCCTGACGACACAGAGGCAGCTCTGCATCCTATAGTGAACTATACAGAACTTTCAGCTAATCAATAAGAAACAAGTCTATGATAAAATCCGATATTATCATTATCGGCGCAGGTCCCGGCGGCTACGAAATGGCTGCCGAGGCTGCTGCCGGTGGGCTTTCCGTGACAATAATCGAAAAAGGCGAACTGGGAGGTACTTGCCTAAATCGTGGCTGCATACCAACAAAGGCACTTTGCCGCTCTGCGGAAGTGGCTCTGACAGTGAAAGATGCGGCTACGTTTGGAGTTAATGTGAGTGGATATACACTTGACTATGCTGCTGCCGTAGCTCGAAAAAACAGCATTGTAGAGCAACTGCGCTCCGGTATTGAGATGCTGCTTGGTAAATGCCTTGTTGTCAAGGGTATAGCTCGTTTTATTGCAAAAGACACTATTGAATGCAATGGAGAGCAATACACTGCGCCAAAAATCGTTATTGCTACCGGCTCCAAGCCGTCTCGCTTACCCATTCCCGGTGCAGAACTCGCCATTGATAGTGATACATTGCTGAATATGAGCGAATTACCTGCTCGTATTTGCATCATTGGTGGGGGAGTGATAGGAATGGAGTTTGCGTCTATCCTCAATGCCTTTGGCGTGGAAGTGACTGTTATAGAATACTTTAAGGAAATACTGCCGCAATTTGACAAAGACATAGCAAAGCGACTTAAAATGCAACTTTCCCGTAGAGGTGTGAATATCATTACGTCAGCTGCTGTGACCGGTATAACTCCGGGAATGTCAGTTTTATACGAGGCTAAAGGCAAGACATTGAGCTTAGATACAGACTGCGTGCTGATGGCAGTAGGGCGTCAGCCGGTAGTGCCTGATGGTGCTCAAGAGGTTGGTATAGAGGTAGATAAACGTAGAATTGTGGTTGATGATGATTTTAAGACTACAGTAGACGGAGTTTATGCCATTGGTGATGTAAATGGTCGCTGTATGCTTGCTCATGTTGCTACGGCTCAAGGACTTAAGGTACTTGGAAAAGACGTAAATATGGATATAGTTCCCTCGGCGGTGTTTACTTCGCCCGAGTGTGCTATGGTAGGGCTTACTGAGGAACAGTGTAAGGATAAAGGCTTGGAAATAAAGACAGTAAAGGCTCTTTTCAGAGCAAATGGAAAGGCTCTTGCACTTGGAGAGACCGAAGGGCTTGTGAAAATGATTTCAGAAGCAGAAACCGGGAAGGTTTTAGGTTGCCACATCTGTGGGCCTCATGCTTCAGACATTATAACTGAGGTGGCTCTTGCGATGTCTAAATCACTGACTATAAAAGATATTTCTACAACAATTCATTCTCACCCAACACTTTCTGAGGTAATATCCCAGGCGGCAAGGTGAGTAATAATAGTGATATTTAATGGAACGGGCGCTTAGGGGCGTCCGTTTTTTATGAATAGATTTGGGGTTATTGGAGCAGCCGGATTTTTCCCGGCTATCTAATGAAAAATTGAGCTTATTTGTGAATTTGAGAGTGTTAATGAGTGTTATAAAGTCAATGTAAGTTAAATAATCGGGGGCGTACTTTTGTGGCGAACACGAAAAAATTACCTTAACAAAGAGAAATTACAATTTATTGACCTAAAATTTTTACAACAAGGTATATTAAGGAAAATGAATTAAGCCGGTTTGCTTCCCGGCTTTTTTACGTAAACTGCCTAACGGTGAAAATTGGTTAAAAACGATTGTTTAAGAAAAATAATTGGGATGAAATGGTGGAAAATCGGGCGGAAAGTGGTAACTTTGATGTTTGAAAAGAAAGTATGTGCAGGAGTGTATATTCTCCGGATTATGGTAAGAGGCGGAAAAATGCAGGTGATAAAGTTTTGCAAGTGAGGGTAGGAATTGTTAATGAATGTTTAAAATGTTAAATATTGTAACAATACTTGCACTTGGCATTTTTCAGGTTGTATCTTTGCAGAAAAATTATTAAAAGCAGAATATGAAGTTTTCTTACAAAAATATACTTAAATACACTGTGGCATTGGCAGTCGCGGTGTGTCCGTTGTGCATGAATGCGCAGGAGGAGAGCATTGCCGAGGCAGAAATATTGATGAAATCAGGAGATACTGATAATGCAATAACGATGCTGCGCCACCTGGAACGCAAAACGCCGAAAAATGGAAAGATAAATATGCTGATGGGCGATTGCTATGCCGATATAGACAGCGTAGAGCGCGCAAAGGAAGAATATCGCAAAGCGACCAAGAAAGGTGAGAACGATGCGTGGCTTTCGTTTGCCACACTCGCAATCCGCGACTACCGCATCAGCGATGCCGAGGAGGATATAGAACTTTATCGCAAAGGACTGAAGAAAGGCCGCAAAACACTGCCAGACAATTCCGGTGACGTAACATCTCAGCTTGAAAAGACGCGCAGCATGCTGGCACGCGTGGAGAAAATAGTAATCATAGACTCGATAAACGTTGAGGCAGACAATTTCCTTTCAGCCTATCGACTATCGCCGGAGTCAGGAGCTCTGCTTCCTGCTGAAGTATTGCCTGATGATGTAGAAAGAGCTTATCCGACAGCCGTTTATGCATCAGAGTCAGGCTCAAGCCTTATATGGGCGGCGCCAGATACGACACAGACATATCACCTTGTCACCACATCACAGCTGTATGGCGGAGAATGGGAGACGCCAAAGCCACTTAACGGCGACCTCGGTCAAGGCGGCGATGCAAACTTCCCATATCTGCTGCAAGAC
The DNA here is from genome assembly GCA_945231345.1 of uncultured Porphyromonadaceae bacterium. GTDB lineage: Bacteria > Bacteroidota > Bacteroidia > Bacteroidales > Muribaculaceae > CAJUPY01. Next base: position 8,154 of record CALYOL010000043.1, on the reverse strand, counting down.
GGCATAACACTGTATTTTGCCTCAAATGGAGAAAATTCGCTTGGTGGCTATGACATATTCATTTCACGCCGAAACGGCACTGAATACCTGACTCCGCAAAATGTGGGTATGCCATATAATTCGCCATATAATGACTATATGCTGGCGATTGACGAAAGCACCGGAGTAGGGTGGTGGGCAACAGACCGCAACAAGATACCGGGAATGGTTACAATCTACGTGTTTATTCCCACAGATATGCGAATAAACTATGACATAGACGACCCAACCCTTGCGTCAAAAGCCAAAATAGACAGCTATCGCGATACATGGCAGGATGGTGAAGACTATGTAGCACTTTTGGCAAAAATTGCTGCCATCAAGCCTAAAAAACGGGAGAAAAAAGCTGAAGAATTTATGCTGAATATCCCGGGGATAGGCGTATATACAAGCCTTGACGACTTTAAGAGCAATGAGGCAAAATTAGAAATGTCTCAATACCTCAGCAGCAGCAGGGCAGTGACTCAGGCAAAGGAAAAACTCGCAGCCTTACGCCTAAGATATGCAGATGGCGAGACGACACTTGCCCGTGAAATACAGGCGTGGGAAGAGCGCATAGCCAAGATGCAAAGTGAACTAAAAAAGACCAAAAACGGCGTGATAACAATGGAAACACGCGCAAATTAACAATACATCAATGTCACTATTTCTAATATCAGTAGCAATCCTCATAGCAGGATATATAATTTACGGAAAATTATCAGAAAAAATATTTGGAATAGAGCCTGAGCGACCGACGCCGGCAATTTCCATGCGCGACGATGTGGACTACATTCCGATGCCCACATGGAAAGTGTTTTTAATTCAGTTCCTGAACATAGCCGGACTTGGACCTATATTCGGGGCGATAATGGGCGTTATGTTTGGTCCGGCGGCGTTTTTGTGGATAGTATTCGGCACAATCTTAGCCGGTGGCGTACACGACTATTTCTCCGCCATGATTTCAATGCGGGAGGGTGGTGTGTCACTTCCTGAAATCGTAGGGAAAGAGCTTGGGACAGGCATAAAGCAGGTGATGAGAGTGTTCTCTATCGTGCTGCTGATAATGGTGGGCGTGGTGTTTGTGATAACACCTGCGGATATCATTTCAGGCATGACACCTGAGTGGATGGATAAGCAATTCTGGATATTGCTAATATTTGTCTATTATATCCTTGCCACACTTCTTCCGATAGACAAGCTGATAGGCAATTTCTATCCCATCTTCGGCTTTGCGTTGCTCTTTATGGCAGTTGGGCTGATGTGCGTGATGATATTCGGCGATGTCACTATTCCTGCAACTCTCAGCGAAGGTCTTGGCAACCGCTATCCGGCAGATAAAGTGGCAACACACCCAATATTCCCGATGATGTTTGTGTCAATAGCGTGTGGTGCGATATCAGGTTTCCATGCCACACAGTCGCCGATGATGGCACGTTGCATAAAGAATGAAAGACTGGCTCGCCCGGTGTTTTACGGTGCAATGGTGGCAGAGGGGTTTGTGGCGCTCATCTGGGCGGCGGCAGCGATTGCATTTACCGGTGGCTATGAAGAGCTATCGGAATATATGGCGGACAAGACAGCGGGAAAGCTGGTGACAGAGCTGTCGTTTAACTGGCTGGGCACATTTGGCGGAGTGCTCGCAGTCATAGGCGTGGTGGTAGCACCTATTACCACCGGCGACACAGCGCTGCGCAGTGCACGACTGATTGCAGCAGACTTCCTAAAAATCAAGCAATCAAAAATATTAAAGCGACTCCTTGTTTCCCTCCCGATATTCGCTGTGACATACCTTGTGATGCAATTAGACTTTCATGTGTTGTGGAGATATTTTGCATGGAGCAACCAGACGCTGTCGGTGTTTACGCTGTGGGCGGTGACAGTATATCTCGCGCGCAAGCGTAAGTGGTGGATTATCTCCCTTGTCCCGGCGATGTTTATGACCACAGTGAGTGTTTCTTACTTGCTGTTTGCACCGTCGCCCGAGGGCTTCGGTCTTGGCGAGAATATTGCGGTAGGCACAGGGCTTGCAGTGGCACTTTTGCTGCTGATAATCTTCCTGTGGGGCAGAAGGAGGATGCTGAAGAATACAAAATAATATGGATATCCTATCAGAGATAAAAAAAGCGAAAAAATACAACCTCCACTCGCATACGGAGTTTTGCGACGGGCGTGCGCAGATGATAGCATTTGCGCAGAAGGCGGTAGAACTGGGATTTGACTTGTATGGCTTCTCTCCGCACTCGCCGGTGCCTATCGTGTCGCCTTGCAATATGCTTAAAGACAACGTCAGCCGCTATCTGCAACAGGTAGAAGAAATTAGGCGTGAATATTCCGGTTCCGGCACCCGTTTCCTCGCCGGAATGGAAATAGACTACCTGGGCAATGACTGGGGACCGGCAAATGAGTATTTCGACACCATTCCGCTGGATTATCGTATAGGTTCGGTGCATTTTGTGCCTGATTTTACGGGCGAGCCGGTAGACGTTGATGGGCGATATGAGCGGTTTATGCAAAAGATGGAGCAGCATTTCCGCGGCGATATACGTTATGTGGTGGAAAAGTTTTATGAACACTCCATAGCGATGGTAGAGCAGGGAGGTTTCGACATCATAGGGCATTTTGACAAGATTGGTGACAATGCGTCGCATTTTCAGCCCGGCATAGAAGATGAAAGCTGGTATCAATCGCTTGTGCATGACCTGATTAACAAGATAATAGAGAGCAAAGTGATAGTGGAGATAAATACAAAGGTTTATGCGGAGCGTCGCCGCCTCTTCCCTGCGCAACGCTATTGGCGAGAACTCGTCTCTGCCGGCGTCCCCATCATAGTAAACAGTGATGCGCACGTTCCTGCGCTGATAGATGCGTCGCTGGAGGAAGTGAAGAGAATGGTGGAAGGATGTTGTAATTAATGTTGTAATTAAATGTCATTGTTAAAAAACATGGGCTATAATTTCATAATTACGAAGAAAATAGCTAACTTTGCAAATTGATGAACCAATTTTACGACATCGCGATAAGCGGGTTTCTAATCGGCGTCATGATTTCGGCACCAATGGGTCCGACGGGCGTACTGTGTATCCAGCGCACACTGAGCAAGGGGCGTTGGCCTGCTTTTGTGACCGGAGTGGGAGCGGCATTGTCAGACTTGATATACTGCCTGCTGACCGGTCTTGGCTTGTCGTTTGTGATAGATTTCATTGAAAACAATCAGGAGGCATTGCAGATAGTAGGAAGCATTGCAATAGCGGGATATGCGTTTTTCCTTTTTCGTAAAAAGCCAGCCCACCAGAAAGACAGCAGGCCTGACCATAAAAACAACTTTTTTGCAGACTTGTGCACCGGTTTCCTCTTTACCTTTGCCAATCCGCTGATATTATTTTTCAGTATCACACTGTTTGCACGGTTTAATTTCATTCAGCAAGATTATAATTATTTCCATTATGTGGTAGGCTACTCCGCAATTGTTGTGGGTGCCTTGGCGTGGTGGTATTTCATCACATTTTCGGTAAACAAGGTTCGTGCGCGGTTTAATGCACATTCTATCTGGGTGTTGAACAGGTTTATCGCCACGGTGCTCTTTATAATGGCTGCAGTGGGTTGCTATATGGGAATAAAAGGACTTATTACACTCAATGGATAAGACACTAACAATCCCCCGCATTGCGCCTTTCGGCGAGTTTGAGCCGCAGGCTATTATCAGTGCATTACACGATAAAGGCGCACAAATAAGCATTGACTCAGTAAACTGGCAGGAATATCCATACAAGCCGCTTGCAGTGGCAAATGTGGCTCACGACGGGACCTATATCTACATAGATTTTTTTGTGCGATGTAATTATCTACGAGCTGTGAACAGCGAGAATAATTCTCCTGTGAGTCAAGACTCTTGCGTGGAGTTTTTTGTGTCTCCAACGTGCGACAATCACTATTGGAACTTTGAACTAAACTGCATAGGTGCTATAAACGCATCACATCGCAGTGTGCGCAATAATCCTACTCGTCTTACTGCGGAAGAACTTAGCCGAGTGCTTCGCTACTGTTCTTGTGGCAGCCGTCCGTTTAATGAGGTGACAGGACTATTTTCATGGAATGTGTTGATAGCCGTGCCTTTAGACCTTATTGGCGTGAAATATGAGGGGAAGGCAATAGAGATGAGGGGAAATTTCTATAAGTGTGCCTCTGCAACTTCTCAGCCCCACTATCTGTCATGGAATCCAATAGATACAGAAAAGCCAGACTTCCACAGAACTGATTTCTTCGGAAAAATAGTGCTGGAGTAAGATAGTTACAACGTATAGACGGGGCTAAATCTTCACGATTTAGCCCCGTCTGCATAACATTAAACCTGTAAACTAATCAATTATACTTGCATTACTTAAAAATACACAATTCTATGAAGATTATTTTAATTTTTTGAGTCCTTTTAGTTCTGCGTCTGAAGCGGGGAAAATGCTGATAGCATATCCACCGCCCGGAGCTGCAGTGAGCTTGAGGGAAGATTTTGCGGTGACGATGCCTTTGCGGATGACGTAACTTTGCGGGTTGGTCATGTAGTGAGCGTCTTTTCCGTCTTCGTAGATGGTGGCAATATACTTTTTGTCAGCATCAAGGAAGTCAAGTGAAAGAGTGGATGTGTGTCCACTTGTAGCTGCAGTACATCCAACAAACCAGTTATCGGTGCCTTTCGCTTTGCGTGCAGCCACGATGTAGCGCGCAGGCTCAGCCTCAAGGTAAATACTCTTGTCCCAGTCTACAGCCACATCTTTTATGAACTGAAATGCGTCCATATGCTGCTCGTAGTGCTCAGGATAGTCGGCAGCCATTTGCAGAGGACTGTACATTGTGACGTATAGCGCGAGCTGGCGCGCAAGGGTGCTGTTTACATGTCCGTTGCTTGTAGGATTGAACTTCTTGATGTCCATCTCGAAAATGCCCGGGGTATAGTCCATAGGTCCGCCTTGCAGACGAGTGAATGGCAGGATTGTAGTGTGGTTAGGGTTATTGCCGACGAACGCGTCGTATTCAGTTCCGCGAGCCGACTCATTGCCAATAAGGTTTGGATATGTTCTGCATAGTCCTGTAGGACGCACGGCTTCGTGTGCGTTTACTACGATATGCCTCTTTGCAGCTTCAGTCACGCAATATAGGTAGTGGTTTACGAGCCACTGTCCGTAGTGGTGTTCGCCGCGTGGGATAATGTTGCCCACATATCCGCTCTTTATTGCGTTGTAGCCATATTTTTCCATAAGGTCCATTGCAGAATGCAGGTGCCGCTCGTAGTTTCTGACAGAAGATGATGTCTCGTGGTGCATCATGAGTCTTATCCCTTTAGAATGAGCGTATTCGTTAAGCATCTTTATGTCGAAGTCTGGATACGGAGTGACGAAATCAAAGACGTAGTCCTTAGAGTGTCCAACCCAGTCTTCCCAGCCGATGTTCCAGCCTTCTACGAGGAGTTGGTCAAAGCCATGTTTGGCAGCGAAGTCGATATATCGTTTTACGTTTTCATTGTTGGCAGGGTGCTGTCCGTGTGGTTTCACCTTAGAATAGTCAGTCTCGCCAAGCCTAACAGCCGGAAGTTCTGAAGTGTAGCTCCACTGCTTTCCGCCTGCAATCATCTCCCACCAAACGCCCATGTATTTAACTGGCTTAATCCAGGATGTGTCTTCGTATTTACATGGTTCGTTGAGGTTTAGGATGAGATTTGAAGAGAGCATATCTCGAGCGTCATCACTGATGATGAGGGTGCGCCACGGAGTAGTGCAAGGAGTCTGCATATGTGCCATATTCCCCTGTGCATCAGGAGTCAGGTGTGATGTAAACACCATGTTTTTGTCGTCGAGAATTAGGTGCATACAAGAGTAGTCTATCAGTGCTGCCTCATGGATGTTGATGTATATGCCATTGTCGGTTTTCATTTGGATAGATGTCTGTACGCCTGTTTCTGAAAAGATTGTCTGTGAGGCATTTGGATAGATTGCACTGCGGAGTAGGCCGCGTATTTCAGATAGCCTGCTCTCCTGGTATTCATATTCCTGAGTGTCGTAGTCTCCCGGAATCCACCAAGCAGTGTGGTCTCCTGTCATAGCAAACTGCGTGCACTCTTCCTTGATTACAAAATATGGCAGATACATTTGCTGAGGAAATTCATATCGAAATCCTACGCCATCATTAAATACCCTAAAACGTAAATTCAAGTATCTGCCATTAGACGGTTTTTCCATTTCAACGAGAAGTTCGTTGTAATGGTTGCGAATATCTCTGTTTTCTCCCCAGACGGGCTGCCATGTTTCGTCGAAAGTGGCTGATGTGACGTTGTTTATCTTGAATTGGTCTATGAGGGAGTTTTCCTCGTTAAGCAGGATTCCGAGTGTACTCGGCTTAATTACCGGCAAACCTTTGTAATCTACTGTGTAAGTAGGCGTTCCGTTTTCATTAAGGTCGATGTTCACCACTATATTCCCATCAGGAGAAGTGACGGTGTGAGCCATCGTTGATGCGGACATTCCGCATAAAAATGCTGCTAAGAGTACTTTTACTTTCATGATATTTTTGGAAATTATTTTGGATTGAGTATGCTATAATTCTTCTTTTGCAAAGTTAGCAACAAATTTTGCACGATAAAACGTGGTGTAGGAATAATGTAGTGGTTTTTGATAGGTATAGGAATTGTAACAGTCTAAGATATAATGATATAGACTGCCTATGCTCTATGTAAAAATGTAGTGATAATTGAGTAATAATTCAGGTTAATTCGGCAAATATTGTGTGTATGATATCTATTTCAGGTTCATAAGTGAATCTACTGTATCAGCATCAACACCAAGTGTTTTCGCTGTTTGAGCGTCGCGGAGAGCGTCCTCGTTTCTGTATCTCCTCTTGTAAAGAAGTGCGCGGCAGAGATAGAGTTCCCCGTAATTTTGGTCGAGAGAGAGTCCGGCGGCGATGTCTTCAGAGGCTGTGTCGAGGTCGTCAGTAAAAAGGGCGCAGATGGCGTGCGAGGCGTAATTCTCGGGTGTTTTTTCAGTTTCGAGGAGGCGGGAGAAATAAGGCTTTGCTTCGGCGTATTGCTGCTGGAAGAAATAGAAGTTTGAGAGGGCGAGGGCTTCTTCGTAAGAGTGGGGGGCGAGAGCGGAAATGATGTCAAATTGAGCCTTTGCGGCGGAAATGTCTTTGTTTCCGAGGTGAAGGAGGCCGCGGAAAAGGTATGGCATTACTACTGCGGAATCGAGCTGTGTGACGCGGTCGTAGTCGTCAAGGGCGGCGGTTATGTTTCCTGTGGCTGAGAGGACACGGGCGCGGTTGAGGAGGATGGTGACGGATGATGGGGCCATCGTATGTGCCTGATTTAGAGTGAGAATGGCAAGTGAATCGTTGTCCATATAGAATCTGACCATTCCGAGGTTTGACATGATTAGTGCGTTGTTTGGGTTATCGGGCTGAAAGCTAATGGCTTGTGTCATAAGGGTTTCGGCTTTGGCGAAGTCTCTGGATTTGATGGCGTTTTCGGCGTCGTCAATCATACGGAGGTATATGTTGTTGTCTGCATCGTCGGCATAAATGGCTATGGTGCAGCAGATTAAAGATGCGAGAAGGGTGGCTAATCTTTTCATTGGTGATGTAATTATTGTGGTGATTTGATGTGGCAAAGGTAAGTTTTTTTGGTGGAAAAGTGAGTTTTTTGTGGTGTAAAAAGTGTTAAGGGGAGTGTGAAAAGAGGGGTGGTTGGAGTCGATTTTTGGTGCGTTGGAGTCGCTTTTGAGCACTTTGGAGTCGGTTTTTAGCGCGTTGGAGTCTGCAAAGTGGCTGTTGAAGCGGTTTTCGGAGGTGTTGGATTTAATTTTGGAGTCTTTGGATTTTTTATGATTTTGTTGGGGTCAAGTTTGAGGTTGTTTGGATTTTTGTATTATAGTCCGCTAAATTTTTTTGCGGGCAGATGAAAAATTTAGGACTGGCATTTGCTTCTGGAGGCAATTGTGGAGATATACTGCCGCCGATGGACCATAGAGCCGCTTATCAAGAAGTTGGAATAACATTGTTATGTAATAAATGAATGTAATAATTGAAAAATGATACTCCACAGAAACCCTAACCCCAAACCACTAACACCAGCGCAGCCTATATTCCCCC
>CALYOL010000042.1 GCA_945231345.1 uncultured Porphyromonadaceae bacterium | reverse complement strand
AAACTTACCGGAATCTGGGAAAACAAGTTGCGCAGGATAGAGCGCGGAGATTTCAGCGCCGCAGAGTTTATTGACGAACTAAAAAATCAGATTAACGAGATTGTGATTAATGTGCTGAGCGACAATTCTGCATATAAAATCATTACGGACCAGGATAACAGTAAGTCTGCAAAATCTGATGACACGTCAAAGTCCGGTTCCTCCGTCAATTCTGAAAAGAAGGAAAAGACCGCAAAAAAAACTCGTGCCCCGCGCAAGCCCAAATACACAGCAATTGAACAAATCCCCTGCCCAATATGCGGAAAAGGGCATATCGTAAAAGGCAAGACAGCTTTTGGCTGCAGTAACTATGCCGGAGGATGTAATAAAACATATCCATTCACAGATTTCCCGGCAGACAGCAAGCCTGACGCACTGGAGAAACTGATAAAAAAGACAATGAAATGAACGAGATACTTCAATATATTGCCGTTGCCATAATAGTAGCTTTCGCTGTAGTTTACCTTTACAGGCATTTTACTTGCAGCAAGAAAGACGGTTGTGACAGCTGTGACTTGAAGGAGGCTTGTAATAAGAATAAAAAAACGGAAAATAAAAAATAAGCAGCTTGTTTTGCTGCGCACTGAAAAAACAGACTGATATATGGCAAGAAAACGCAAAGAACTTCCTGTACTTCAGGATATTACCATAACAGATGTTGCCGCAGAAGGCAATGCAGTGGCACGCGCCGATGGCGAAATGGTGATTTTCATACCATTTGGCGCTCCGGGCGATGTGGCAGACATAAAACTTACTAAGAAGAAAAAATCATACGCCGAGGGAAGCATCGTAAGCCTTAAGAAACCTTCAGAAATACGTGTAGAACCTCGCTGTGAACACTTTACGATATGTGGAGGCTGTCGCTGGCAGCATTTGCCATACGATTTTCAGATAAAATGCAAGCAACAGCAGGTATACGATGCGCTCACACGCATAGCACACGTTCCATTCCCGGAAATTTCACCCATCCTTGGCTCAAAAGAGATATGGGAATACCGCAACAAGATGGAATATACATTTTCAAATCGCTGTTGGCTCACTTTTGAGCAACTCAACAGCGGACTTGAGTTCCCGGACCGTGACGCAGCCGGTTTTCATATTCCAGGAGCTTTTGACAAGGTGCTTGACATTAAAAAATGCCATTTACAAGACGACCTCTCAAACCGCTTGCGCCTATTTATAAAGCAATACGGCAAAGATAACGGATATTCTTTCTATGACATCCGTGCATGCCACGGATTGCTCCGTACACTGATGGTACGCATTGCCACTACAGGCGAGATAATGGCTGTAATGGTGTTTGGCGAGAAAGATGATGAGAAAATAAAGTCGCTCATGGATGCTGTTCGCAATGAATTTCCACAAATCACGTCGCTTCTCTACGTCATCAACACCAAGGTGAACGACACGATAGCGGACCAGGAAATATTGCTTCACAGCGGAAAAATGTATATTGAAGAAGAAATGGACGGTCTGCGTTTCCGCATTGGTCCTAAATCTTTTTATCAGACAAATTCTCGCCAGGCATTAGTGCTATATACCGTTGCACGAAATTTTGCACACCTCACAGGCAATGAACTTGTGTATGACCTATACACAGGTACAGGCACAATCGCAAACTTTGTGGCACGCCACTGCCGACATGTAATAGGCATAGAGTATGTTGAAGACGCAATAAAAGACGCACGCATAAATTCTGAAGTCAACAGTCTGAATAACACAGAGTTCTATGCCGGTGACATGAAAGACGTATTGACAGATGATTTTATCGCAGAGCATGGCCGTCCTGACGTGATGATAGTAGACCCTCCTCGCGCCGGCATGCATGGAGACGTAGTAGACGTAATCCTCAATGCCGAGCCCGAGCGGATAGTGTATGTAAGCTGTAATCCGGCTACGCAGGCGCGAGACCTCGCACTGCTGAATGTGAAATACGACATTACTGCTGTGCAACCGGTGGATATGTTCCCCCACACTCAGCATGTGGAAAACGTAGTTGCGCTCAGTCTTCGCAAAGAGTGATTATGGCAAAGGAAATTGAAAGAAAATACTTGGTGGTGGACAACAGCTTTGTAGAAATGGCGCAAAGCGTTGTCCACATCTGCCAGGGATATATCTCCCGCCGTCCTGATGGTACTGTACGCATTAGGATTAAGGGAGACAAAGGATTTATCACAATAAAAGGGAAAAACGAAGGTGTCACACGAGACGAATGGGAGTATGAAATCCCTCTAAATGATGCCTTGCAGATGTTGGAAAAAGCATGTGAGGGCAGCGTGATAGACAAGCATCGCCATATTGTGGAATATGATGGCTACACATGGGAAGTAGACGTTTTTCATGGCTCACACGAAGGTCTCATAGTAGCGGAAATCGAACTCACTTCTGCCGATGAAAAATTTTCTCTCCCCCCCTTCATCGGACAGGAGGTAACCGGCAATTCGGAGTACTATAATTCAAATTTGTAATAGCATAATCAATATAAGAGCTTCAAGTGGTTTCTTTCGTCAATGAAAAAAAATTAAGCAAGAGGTCACCATAAATCATACATTCAACTAATTATGCAGCAAATAAATTTTGACATATTTTTCCGCTATTACGCTGCATAAAAAAACTTTTGGTAAAACGGAAATTTTGTGTTACCTTTACAGATAAATTTGAGAAATCCAAAAAATGGCAGACACAATAGATTTCAATACACTGAAACGCTCGATAGAGGCAAAAAAATTCGTCCCTGTTTATATTCTTCACGGTGAAGAGGGATATTTTATCGACGTGCTTGTGAAAATGTTTGAGGAACTGTTGCCCGAAGAGGAAAAAGACTTTAATCAATATATTTTCTATGCTCCGGAAACTACGCCAGACCAGGTGATTAACACTTGCCGGCAATATCCGATGATGAGCGAACGACTGGTGGTGATTGTAAAAGAAGTGCAAGCCGCAAATGTCAGCTTCATTAACAGCCTCAAAACCTATATGGCAAATCCTACTGCTACCACAATACTTGTAATCGCAAACCGTGGTGCGCAGGTAAAAGGCAAAGACATTTCTACTGCCATAAAAACCGGTGGTGGTGTCATTTTTGAGTCCAAGAAGATGACTGCAATGAACGTGGAGCCTGCCATCTCAAGCCTCGTAAAGGAAAAAGGACTGAACATTGAACCAAAATCTCTTAAAATGCTGGCAGACTATGTCGGCACAGACCTTTCAAGGCTTTATAACGAAATCAATAAGCTCGCCGTAATCCTCCAGCCGGGAGCGATGATTACGCCGGAGGTGATTGAGAAGAATATCGGTATAAGCAAGGATTACAACAATTTTGAGCTCGTGCGGGCCATTGCCACGCGAGATTTCGTAAAGGCTGTGACAATACTAAAATATTTTCGCAGCAATCCTAAAAACAATCCGCCAATGGTGACAACCACTGTGCTTTTCAACCTATTCTCAAACGTACTAATCGCCTTTTATGCCGCCGATAAGAGCGACAGAGGAATGATGGCTGAGCTTGGTTTTAAGTCGCCATATCAGCTAAAAGATATCAAGGATGCCATGCAGCGTTACAAGCCATGGCAACTGATAGAAATCATTTCTGAAATCCGTCGCATGGATGCCATGAGCAAGGGTGTGGGCTCTCGCATGGATGCTTACGACCTTCTTGACATGCTCGTGATGCGCATCTTTGATGCCAGAGGACAAGTCAAGTTATAAAAACCTGTGGATTAACGGGTTAAAAGAATCTCACTACTCTCACACTCCACGTGCGGTTTTTCGCAGTGTGGCCATCGAGGAGCTTTGTCTGCACCGCTGTCGTCATGCCCCATGTATACGAGCCCTGTATTTGCCAGCGTTTCATCACTTCAAAGCCAAGACCAACAGAGAGACCCAGCTCTACCGTATCGTAGTTTAGTGCCTTTATGTCGCTGTGAGCAAGGAGAAAACTGAGACTTGGACCACCGAAAACGTATGGTGCCACATAGTCTTCAAGTCCGTTCATGCGAGTCCACTTAAATCGCAGATTTAGGGGAATGTTAAGATAGTGTAGATAGGCACGTTCACTGCCATATCCATCTACAGCCCAGATTTTCTTTTCGCCAAGGTTAAGAGTTGCGCCTCGCTGCTCATAAAGGGCTGCAATATCAATGCCGAAACCTATGCCCGGAAACATTTTCTCGCCCTGAACACCCACTTGGAACGCCGTAGAGCTATCCACCGTGAATATGTCTTGCTTAAACTTTAGGTTTGTAAAATCAACTCCGGCTGTCGGTCCCCAACGAAACTGTGCAGCCGCATCAAATGCAAACAGCGTAGCAAAAAGTATTATTATTGAATATAGTTTCTTCATCTTGTTATCAATTTCTTTATTTCACCGCCAAAGGTAGTGATATTTTTTGAAAAGACGCATTATTTTTGCTTAATAAATATAAAATTACTTTATAGCATCTATCACCTCGGCTACGGTGAGAAGTTTTTGTTCGCCGGTGACCATATTTTTCAGTGTTACCTTACCTTGAGCAATCTCACTTTCGCCCACGATAGCTACGAATGGGATATTTGCGGCATTGGCATACTTCATTTGCTTCTGAATTTTTGTTGAATCAGGGAACACCTCGGCCGGAATACCCGCATTACGCACCTCTCGCACCAGTTTTAAGGCGTATGCTGCCTCTGCGGAGCCAAAGTTTGTAAACATTATAGTTGTAGACTGCTGCAATTCCTCCGGGTAAAGATTTAGGGTGTTCATCACATCGTAAATGCGGTCTGCCCCAAATGAGATGCCTACACCGGAGACGTTTGGAAGTCCGAATATGCCGGTGAGGTTATCATAGCGTCCACCGCCTGTGATGCTGCCAATTTGCACGTCCATTGCCTTTACTTCTATAATGGTGCCGGTGTAATAGTTCAGTCCGCGAGCGAGAGAAACGTCAAGGTCAAGCTGCGCTTTGAGTCCTACAGCCTTTACTCCATCTATCACCTCTCTCAGCTCAGACACACCAAGCATGCCTACAGAGGAAGAAGCAAGCAGACTGTCGAGTTTCGCGAGTCGCTCCTCTAAGTCTCCATCTATTTCCAGGATTGGTCGAAGCGCGTTAACGGCATCCTGTGACAATCCTCGCTCAATCAGCTCAGCATTGACATTGTCTATGCCGATTTTGTCGATTTTGTCTATCGCTACGGTGATGTCAATCATTTTGTCCGGCTCGCCAATAAACTCAGCAATTCCTGCAAGTACTTTGCGGTTGTTGAGTTTTATTGCTATGTTGATATTCAGTCGGCTGAATACGTCGTCTATTATCTGTAACAGCTCTATCTCATTCACGAGAGAGTCAGAGCCGACTACGTCAGCGTCGCACTGGTAAAATTCGCGGTAACGACCTTTCTGAGGGCGGTCAGCACGCCATACAGGCTGAATCTGGAAGCGACGGAATGGGAACTGTATTTCGTTGCGGTGCTGCACTACATAGCGTGCGAAAGGCACGGTGAGGTCATAGCGCAAACCCTTTTCACACAGCTGTGCCGCAAGGCGGTTTGTGTCGCCTGAGTCTATCAGGTCACGGTCTATGCCACGCAAATAGTCACCGGAATTAAGAATTTTAAAAAGTAGTTTGTCTCCCTCCTCGCCATATTTTCCCATCAGAGTTGACAGGTTTTCCATAGCGGGTGTTTCTATCTGATTGAAGCCATACAGGCGGAAAACTTTTTTTATAGTATCGAAAATATAGTTACGTCGTGCCATCTCGATAGGAGAAAAATCACGTGTACCCTTAGGAATTGAAGGTTTCTGAGCCATTATATTTGTATTTTTATATTATTTATATATAACGATTTTTAATCCTGTTTATTATCATCAGTCCATATCGGGAGCGAGAAATCTATCTCCAAACCACCTTCCTCGCGGTTTTTGGCTGATATTTCGCCGCCGAGCGAGGTCACTGTATGGCGCACGATGGAGAGTCCAAGCCCTGTGCCGCCAACTTTCCTCGAGCGACCGGTGTCTACTCGGTAAAAACGGTCGAAAAGAAACGGCAAGTGCTCTTCGCTTACCCCGTTCCCATTATCGTAAAATGCAAAACGATAGTGCGTGTCATTTTTTTCCAGCAAAGTAAGACCTATAGTATCACCACCGCTGTGGATAACTGCATTTTTCGTAAGATTTAGTAGCATTGCCGACAGCAAGTTTGCATTTCCTTTCACATAGCAGTCTGCAGGTATGTCGAGAATTAGCTTTTTCCCCTCATTAAGTCCTGTTTCGGAGATTTCTGCCGTAAGGTCTGACGCGAGAGAGTAAAAATCCACTTTTTCCAAGAGTATTGAACCCTCTCCGTCTTCAAGTCTCGTGATAGTTGAAATGTCATTTAGCAAGTCTTGGAGACGGAAAATCTGGTGCTGCGTCTTCTCCAGAAAATTTCGTGCAATCTGCCTGTCGATTCCAGGAGAGGCAAGGATTGTCTCTACATATCCCTTTATTATGCCAAGGGGTGTTTTCAGCTCATGGCTTAGGTTACTTGTCACTTGCTTACGATGTTTGGCTCGGTCTTCCACAGCTTTTATAGCTGCTGCGTGCTCTTTTTCTGTTTGCTCGATAGCTGCAGAGCGTGCATTGTATAGGTTTATAATCTGATGCGAAATCTCTCCCAGCTCATCGTCAGAAAACTCAAAGCTTTCGTCAAAGTTTTCATCTTTCACGGCGCAGTCTACAAAGTTTCGTAAATTTTGTATGTTTCGAGCCAGGTAACCTGTAAACCAATATGCAAACAATGACATTATAGCCCCCAGTGTAAACAGGAATGTGAAAAACCATATTTCTCCCGCCAGGGAATTTAAAGAGCTTCCTCCATCGGGCATAAGTGCGACAACAGCCACTCTCCGGTCTGAAGTGTATTTTTCACGATAGTAAAAGGCATCTTTAATTGAAACCTCATTAACATTGTATTTATAGCTTTCATTGGGAGTTATTCCCTTAGGAGGAGGGAGGGGAAAACCCATCGAGCATAATGGCGCACCAAGCTCGACATCAAATACAGATATGCACAGATTGTAATATTCCGTTGTGCTAAAGTAGTTGTCAATAAATGAAATGTAGCCGGGAGCCTGGTCGTCACTCCGTGTTTCGTACAGGTTTACGATGCGGCTCGTGATAATGTCAATATTGGTCTTTATGGTGTTAAGACGAATATTTTCACTACGCGTATGGTGAAAAACACCAATTATCGTAATCAGCACCCAAAGAGAAATGAAGGCGGGGGTAAACAGCCTTTGATGATAACTTTTAAGAGTTCGTTTCATAAGAAACTCTTATCGCTATGCCTCGTTAAAGCCATAGCCGTAGCCCGGTGCAGTCACGATATACGCGCCATATTCACCGAGTTTGCGGCGTAAGCGAGTGATATTAGTGTCGATAGTTCGCGGAGTTACCACTACATCGTGCGACCATACGTTACCTATTATTTCTTTGCGTGAATAAATCTTGTTGCGGTGAGTTAAGAAGAATAGCAATATATCCATTTCTGTGCGAGTCAGGCGTATTTTTTCACCGTCAAGAGTGCATACTTTTTCATTTCTGTTTACCTTTAGCGTCTTGAATGTGATATCCGGTTCATAGTCACTGCGATTTGCGTTATATGCCACCTGGCGGTACGCATTGCTACGGCGCAATACAGCGCGGACTCTTGCGATAAACTCGCTAAGGTCAAATGGCTTGGTGATATAATCGTCTGCTCCGATATTAAGTCCCATAACCTTGTCGTCTGGCTCCTGCAGAGCAGAACAGAATATGACAGGAATATTTTCCGTTGCCGGATTGTACCTTAGGCGCTTCACAAAGTCAAAGCCGCTAAGATTTTCCATCATTATATCTACAATACATAGCGAATATACAGATAAGTCGTGCTGCAATGCATCTTCTGCACAATATGCACAATCTACGTCATATCCCTCTTTTTCAAGGTTATACTTCAGTATCTCACAAATAGACTCTTCGTCGTCTAAAACTAATATTTTTATTCTCATACGATTTGTTATTTTGCGGTTGTTCGTTGCGTCTGCAAATTTAATAAATATACAGATATAATTCAGTTAATAGACGTTAAATATCATAATATTCACTATAACAAATCTTCTATTACAAGCCCTGCAAGCCTAAAACCGAAAATTGCAGTGGTATGGGCGATAGTGCCGTTTATTTGTGCCTTTATTGCATTCATGTCTACTGAATCAAGGTTATTTACATCAATATTTCCATTTAGCACAGATTTTTCCGGCTGAGCACCACGATTTCTAAACAGTTCAGGAGAATAAACGCACTTGAATTTTCGCCTTGGAAACTGTCCGCTGCGCTTAAATTTTCTTCGTAACGCAGCCGCCAATGGACATCCTTGCACTTTCCAGAATTCCGCCACTGAAATTTTTCCGGCATCGACTTTAAGAGCGGCACCCATCGACGAAAACAGCTTTGCTCCACTATTTGTGGCGCGAAGTATGAGTAGAGCCTTATCTTTGAGTGAATCTATAGCATCTATTACATAGTCGTATTGAGACAGGTCAAATTCATCTGCTGTTTCCTCTGTGTAAAACCTGCGTATTGCCATAATTTCTGCATCCGGATTTATATCCATAAGGCGGTTTTTCATTACATCTACTTTCACTTGCCCTACAGTAGAAGATGTTGCCGGCAGTTGGCGGTTTATGTTCGTTACATCAACGCGGTCGCTATCCACGAGTGTTATATGGCAGACACCCGAGCGCACAAGGCTTTCCGCGCACCAGCTGCCCACACCTCCAAGACCAAAGATTATCACTTTTATCCTTTGCAATCTTTTGAACATATCACCGCCCAAAAGCAGATTGACACGAGAAAATTCATTTTGCATATTCCAAACAGAAAAGAAAGGGTCAGCAGATGCCGACCCTAACGTGTTTAATAAACTAATAGTCTAATATAAAACTATCTTGCTTCTTCAATTGTAACGGCACGGTCAAGTGCTACGTATTTTTCACCAAGGTCGCAGAGGTTGCCTGCATTGATAGTAGCATCAAACTGTGATTCAGGAACACCAAGCTTAATGAGCTGCTTCTTCACTCCGTTTACACGATTGTGGCGGAGGCGAGTGTTAATCTTGTCGTTACCTGTGTAGTTATCAGCCCAACCGGTGATGACATAGCGCTTATCCGGGTTGTCCTTCATTACCTGAGCAACTGCCTCGAGGAGGATAACGTCCTTGCGAGTGAGCTTGTAGATATTGATAGGATAGTAGATAGTAGCAAGTGGTGCTGGTTCCGGCTCAACAACTTCAGGTTGCGGGCACTTTTCGCAGCAGTGAGCAAGCTGGTCTTCAAGGTCAGCGATTTTAGCAACTGCAGCAGCGAGCTGTGCGCGGATTGGGTCGCAGTTTTCAGGTTCCGGACATACAGGCACTACAGGTGGGTACCATTCGCGACGTTTGAATAGGTAAGTTACACCGAGGCTTGCCTGAAGGTCTTCTGCTGTCTTGTTCCATTTAAGTCCTGTCTCATCACGGTGATTGTCAAGACCGTTGAAACGGATGTCAAGGCTGAGTTGTACCTGTTCGCTCACGCGGAGTGAGTTGATAATACCGAAACGGAATGTGAGAACGCGGTCTTGCATGTCTTTGTAGCTACCGCTTGTCCAGTTGCCTGCGGCATCCTTAGAGGTCTCACGTCCAAAAGTCCAGTAAGCACCTGTACCAATGTATGCTACAAGGTTATACTTGCGTCCCGGTACATACCCGCGAATCCAGTTTGTGACATTAAACATTGCGTCAAAAACAGGACCTACATGGTTAAATTGCTGTTTGTAATAGCCGTTTACCTGTGGCTGGCTCCAATCGATTGCCGGTGCATCAGGTGTTTCTGCAAGACCTTTAACCTGCAGCCAGTTTACACCGAGTCTTGCGCCTACGAGTGGAGAGAACCATTTTCCTACATAGATGCCGGCAGCCGGGTCAAAACGGTCTGTCCACTTACGATGCTGGTCTCCGCTTGAAAAGAAGATGTTGCCACCTACTTCGCCGGTTACAAACCAGTTATCCTTCATTTTATTGAAAAGATAGCCTTGAGATGGGTCTTCTACATAGACTATCTCATCTGATTTAGACTGTGCATTTATTGACATAAACACTGCACAGAACAATGCAAAAAGAGTAAACTTTTTCATAGTCCAAAATACATTTTCAAATTTGGCTGTAAAATTACTACTTTTTTTTGAGACAATTACATAATAATTACAATTAAATAGTTAAAATTCAGCTTTAACTATTGTTAAAATTGCAAAATCAGCATAAATTCCCCGAAAATCGACAAAAAAGCGAAATTTTCTTCCAATTTGACTAAAAATAAGAATCTTACAAAAAAATTAGCGGCAGACCCGTAAGCCTGTCGCTAACTTTCTAAGACTTTTATTTTTACCCATTATGCCTTGATGAATTTCTTCACCTCTGCAAGGATGTTTTCAGCTGTAAAACCGAATTTCTCATCAAGAACTTTGTATGGTGCAGAAGCTCCAAAGTGGTCAAGACCAAACACTGTTCCGTTTGCGCCTACAACTCCTCGCAATGTAGATGGAAGACCGGCTGTAAGTCCGAAAACAGGGGTGTTTACAGGGATGACGCTGTCACGGTATTCCTTGTCTTGCTCGTTGAAAAGACCGATTGACGGGATTGAAACTACACGGCTGTCGATGTCTTCCTCTGCAAGCATTTCCGCAACTTCACACAGAAGTGAAACTTCAGAACCATTTGCTACGAGTGTCACTTTTGGGAATGGGCAGTCAAGCACCACATATCCCCCGCGCATTGCACCTTCTGCCTCAAGCAGGCGGTTGCCTGTCACTGCCGGTAAATCCTTGATATCCTGGCGGGAGAGGATAAGGGCGGTAGGGGTGTCATTATTTTCAAGTGCCATTTTCCATGCTATGCTTGTTTCTGCGGCATCTGCCGGGCGAAGAACAAGTACTGACGGACGACCAGAGAAGTTGCGAAGCTCTTCCATAAGGCGGATTTGTGCCTCCTGTTCTACAGGCTCGTGTGTAGGTCCGTCCTCGCCCACGCGGAATGCGTCGTGAGTCCAGATATATTTCACAGGCAGCTCCATGAGAGCGGCGAGGCGAACTGCAGGCTTCATGTAGTCGCTGAATACGAAGAACGTACCGCAAGCCCCTATTACGCCACCGTGTAGCGCAATACCATTCATGATTGAAGCCATAGTAAGCTCTGAAACACCGGCGTGAAGGAATGCACCAGAGAAGTCGCCGGCTGTAAAAGGTTTTGTCTTTTTAAGGAAGCCGTCTGTCTTGTCGGAGTTCGCAAGGTCTGCGCTGGACACAATCATATTTTTCACCTGCTGTGCAAAGGCACCGAGCACATCGGCTGAAGCCTGGCGTGTAGAAGTGTTTGCCTTATGCTCGATAGCGGCATAGTCTATTTCCGGGAGTTTGCCGTTGATAAAGTCTTGTAACTGCTGTGCGAGTTCAGGATTTGCTTTTGCCCATTCTGCCTGCGCTGCCTTGCGCTGAGCTACAATCTTCCGGAGCTCTTCAGCGCGCTCTGCATAAAGTTTTGCCACCTCAGGACGGATTA
>CALYOL010000041.1 GCA_945231345.1 uncultured Porphyromonadaceae bacterium | reverse complement strand
GAATAGAGAATAGAGAAAAGAGGGGAATTTTTTGAGAATTAGAAAAAAATAACGTGAAAGAGGTGGAAAAATCCGTATATATTTAGTAACTTTACACCTTAAAGTGTAAAGAAGATTTTAAGAATATGAAAACTCTGATATACGGAATATTAGCGGTAATATTGTTATTGTTGGCGGGATGTAGCGGCGTTTGCGGTCTGAGTGAATATACTCCACCGTCAGCACCGCCGGACAGTGCGCCCAAAATGGCGGAGTTGCTAAATCCGACGCCTGAATCTTTTGAGGATATACCGGAATATGCACAGGATGAGATAGAGGATGACGAGCGCGAGCCGGATAGCACAGACGTAGCAGGAGAGGAAGTAATAGAGGAGGAACGTGTGATACCTATTGACTCTATGCCACCCGGCGGTGAAAAGCTGCAAGTGCGTATGCTCGGCTCGCTTCGCAAGGTGTTTAATGACAGCAATTATAAGCATCTGCGAGTGGCGGAGCTGAATGGCATAAGACCAATAAATAAGGTTTCTGATGCGTGGCACTTAAATCAGCCAATAGTGAGAATTGAGGCAACGGAGACGTATTATGTAGACAAACTGACGTATTCTTTGCCATATCTTGTCCCTCGTGCGAAGACATTGCTTGATGATATTTCTCGGACGTGGCGTGACTCCCTGACTGCTCGAGGAGGTGGAGACTACAGGCTTAAAGTGACGTCCTTGCTGCGAACGCCGGCGACAATAGCGAAGCTGAAGCGCAGAAATCGTGCGGCGGTAGATGCGTCTGCCCATCAGTATGGCACGACTTTTGATATAAGTTTTGTAAAGTTTGTGTGTGATAACCCGGAAAATCCGAGAACGGCGGAAGACCTTAAGAACCTGCTTGCGGAAGTATTGTATGAGCTTCGCGAGGATGGCAGGTGCTACGTAAAATATGAGCATAAACAGGGGTGTTTTCACATAACTGTGAGGTAAGGCAGAATAAAAATAAATTTCCCTATGGCAGAGGATAATTCAAGCATAAAAGAAGAGGCGAAGAAGCGAAATCCACTTGTAACGGTGCTAAAAGTGCTGGGATGGACAGTGTTAGCGCTGTTTCTAATCGTAATAATCGTGTGCAGCCTGATAGTGTGGATACTAACACCAGCCAAGCTGACGCCGATAGTGGAGGAATATGCGACAGAGTATCTAAACGCTGAGGTGAAAGTAGAGCGAGTTGAGCTGTCGTTTTGGAGTACGTTTCCGCACCTGAGCGTTGATGTAGAAGACGTGCTGGTAGTGAGCCATTCACTTGACAGCGTGCCAGACAATCTGCGTGCCGCGCTGCCAGAAAATGCGGATACGTTGCTTACTCTGGGTTCGTTTAGCGGAAGTATTAACGTTCCGGCGTTAGGTATGGGGAAAATATCGCTATATGACGTGAAAATTGAGTGTCCGAGGATAAATCTGGTGAAGGTAAACGATGAGTTTACAAATTACGATATAGTACCGGCAGGCGAAAGTGTAGAGGATGAAAGCACAGAGACTTCAATACCGGATATATCTATAAATCAGTTTGTCCTCAGCGATGCAGAGCCAATCCGCTATCGCTCGCTGAGCGACAGCCTCGATGTAGCGATAGGTATAAAGAATATACTCCTTAACGGTGAAGACGCACCATGCTATAGCCTTGACGTAAAGGCAAACGGACGTACTCCGATGCTTGGTGTGATAAACTTGGACTCGATAGCGGTAAGTGTAAACGGTGCGATAGACTGGAACCGAAAGCGCCCAAACGTGGTTACGTTCAATGATTTCAATGTAAAAGTGGATTCACTATATGCAGACATTTCCGCTTCTGTGGAATTTGCGGATAGCCTGAAGATAAATGAGTTGACGTGTAATCTTCCGGAGTGGGATGTGAATTATCTGCTGAAAAGAATACCTGCGGAGTATGCGCCGGACCTCAAGGGACTTGATACAGACATGAAATTGTCTTTAACAGCGCGGCTGAAAAAGCCCTATGCTATAGGCGACAGCATAGCAGTGCTTCCGACGCTGACGGGAGAGATAGATATACCCGCCTGCCATGTGCGCCGAGGAGACTTGCAGTTTAATAAGCTGCTTCTTGAGGCGGAGTATGCTTTTGACGGTGACAATATTGATAATACGACTATTGAGGTGAGCCGGTTTGTGGTGGATGGAAAGGCTATGGATATAGACCTTAATGCCAAGGTACGGACCCCGATATCCGACCCTGCGATAGATGGCAAGCTGAATGCAAAATTCGACATAGACAAGATGCCGAAAATGCTGTTTGAAAAATTTGCGAGGTATATCACGGGAAAAATCGACGCGAGCCTGAAACTGAACATGAGAATGAGCGACCTGAACCCAAACAGGTTTCACCGGCTGAAAATAGACGGAGATATAGACCTGACGGGCTTTAGGTATATCTCATTAGATTCAGCAACTGACGTATATGCTCGAAATTCGTGCCTGAAATTCGGGACGAACAGGAAAATAGAAAATGAAGTCAGGACAGTAGATTCACTTCTGACGGCGACAGTTGAAGTGGATACTGCGCATGTGGTCTACGAGTCGATGACGATAGACGTTAATGGCTTTAAGACAGGTCTTGGAACGCGAGTGACGCGCGAGAAGTTAGACAGCACGATGATAGTTCCATTTGGCGGCACATTGGCGTTTAAACGACTGAAGATGTTTGACTCAGTAGACTCGATACGTTTCCGGGTGCGAGATATACGAGCAATAGCGTCGCTGAAAAGATTTGAGGGAGATAGCCATGTGCCCCAGCTATCACTTGCGATAGACACTCGCAGCCTGTCTGCCGGAATAAAGCGAGAACTGGGCGTAGGACTTAAAAAGGGGCATTTTGACATCACGTCAAATCTGCGCAAAAAGAGGCAAAAATCTGCGACAGACAGCACAGCGACTCGGCGCAGAAAAGCGAGCCGCAATATAGAGCGTGATGTTGACGACCTGGACATGAGCGTGGATTCCGGTCTTAAGGCGATAATAAGGAATTGGGACATCAAGGGCTCGATGAAGGCAGAGTCCGGGCGTTTCTATACATACGCGATGCCTGTGCGCAACCGTCTGAAGAACATAGACGTGACGTTTAACCTTGACTCAATAGTTATGCGTAATCTTGACTATCAGATGGGCGAGAGCGGTTTTGTGATAAACGGAAGTATAGCAAACTTGCGTAGAGTATTGCTGGGGAGAAAGCGCAATAATGCTCTGAAGATAGACTTTGACGTGATTGCGGATACTGTGAATATCAATGAAATAAGCCGCCTGCTATTTACAGAGACTACCGGTAGCGGTGACGCAATGGCAGACTTGGAAAAACTTGAAAGCGGCGAGCTTGATAATACAGCCGTGGCGGATACCGGAGCGATGACCGCCTTTATGGTGCCGGGCAATATAGACGCAGATATAAGGGTTCAAGCGGCGAATGTGATATATACAGACATGATGCTTCATGATTTCCGCTGCCAGTTGCTGATGAGAAACAAGGTTGCCAATATCCGCGACTTGAGCGCGAGGGCAGACCTTGGCGAGCTAAACCTGTCAGCATTGTATTCTACAATGGAGCGCGACAGCATACAGTTTGGCATGGGACTGAAGATAGACCGTTTCCGTCTTGATAAAATGTCGAAAATAGTACCTGCAATAGATACTCTGATGCCAATGTTGCAGAGTTTCAGCGGGATAGTGAATGCAGACATAGCCGCCACGACGCAGATAGACAGTGCGATGAACTTTGTGATGCCATCTCTGCAAGCTGCGATAAAACTCAGTGGAGACTCGTTGGTGCTGCTTGACCCGGATACGTTTAAGATGCTTAGCAAGTGGCTAATATTCAAGAATAAGGAGAAGAATATGATAGACCACATGACTGTGGAAATGATAGTGCAGGATAATCAGCTACAGATATTCCCGTTCCTCTTTGACATAGACCGTTATCGCCTGGGCGTGATGGGAACGAATGACCTTGCGATGAATCTTAACTATCATATCTCCGTGCTTAAGTCACCACTGCCGTTTAAGTTTGGCATAAACATAAAGGGGAATGTAGATGACATGAAAATCCGCCTTGGTGGAGCGAAATTTAAGGAAAATGCAAAGATGGCAACGGTATCGATTGCAGACACGACACGCATCAACCTCATAAATGAGATTGAGAACGTGTTCCGCCGGAGTGCACATTCACCGATTCGCCTGAACACAAAAAAGAATGTGGATACTCAGATGAATGCAGAAGATAAAATTTCGCATGAAGATTCGCTATTAATGATTAAACAGGGCTATATTGAAGCGCCCGCAATACCTGATACTATCAATGCTAAACAAACCACAACCCCAACAGGCTCTAAATAAGTGTGTAAGAAAAGAACTTCCGGAGGCGGGAGTATATGATATATTGCAGTCGCTGTGTGAAGAGAGCAAGCAACCTGTGCGCCTGAGGTATGCCAATATAGCAGCGGAATTTTACAGGCTTACAGATGAATATACACAGAGAGAAAATGTATTGTTTGCAAGTCTTTTGGCAAAAGTAGACCATCTGCTGAAGAAAAACCGTCCATCGGGCGACGGCAAAGCCTCACCGAAATATTCGAGATTTACAAAGGAAGTGCACCGCCTGCGCTACCGCATATCCCATATAGATGATTTTACAGATGAGACGCTTGAGAAAATGGTTGGGTATGACTTGCGTTCTCTCTGCCGCTATGCAGAGATGCTGACAAAACAGCCGATGCCAGACCTCCTGCGGCTCAGTCTGCCGATGAATGAATCGCCGGACTTTGACGTAAAGCTAAAGACGGGATATATTCGCCTGGTTGTGGATAGGGTAGAGGGCGATACGCTTTATGCAGCAAATGCGTCTCAAGATATGGATGAGGTGAGAGTGTCGCTGATGTTTAACGCAGACAATGTGACACGCGACTATAGATACCTGAAGGAATATCTGACAGAGGGTGCGCAGATAAACGTGGTGAACTACACGCGAGACAACAGTGGCCGTCTTCAGCCGGAATTTTTGATATATGAGCCGGACTATCTGGTGGATATCACGTCTGTGGCATCGTGCTTTGAAGACTGGGGCGTGACAGAATATACGCCGCTGATAAAGAACAGGCTTGGTGCGGATGAGATGACCATACATATATTGCTTGGAAACTTTGCAGGGCAGGTTCTTGACGAGACAGTTCACGGGACTGGAACTGTGGATTACGGGACATCTATCCGTAGGTTTTTCCGCGAATATGTGACGAGCATACTTGCGTGCAAAGATTTTAAGGGGCAAGAATTTCATACCATGGCGATTGAACAAGTTGAAAATATCGATACCTCAATAGACAATCTTTCAAGTCTGCCGCAATATAAGAAAGAGAAGCTGATGCTGGAGCCGTCGTTTGTGTGCGAGATGCTGGGAATACAGGGTCGTATGGATATGCTGCAAAGTGACTATTCAATACTTGTGGAGCAAAAGTCAGGAAAATCGAAATACACGCCAGGATATACAGAACGGATAATCCCTCAAGAGAAACATTTGGCTCAGGTGTTGCTATATCAGGCGATATTGCACTATTCATACGGGATGGCAAATGGAGCGATAAACTCATTTTTGCTATATTCAAAATATAAAAATCCGCTTATACGCATATCAAATTCGCCGATATTGATTTCTGCGATAGAGATGCGCAACAGGATAGCGGCGCTTGATATTTCGCTGGCGAAGAACGGTTTTGACATGTTGCTAAAATTGCGTCCCGACGATTTTCTGAAAAATCCGTCAAAGGCAAGTTACTTTGATAGGTATATCCGTCCCGGAATAGAGGACGTGCTAAATTCAATTCAGAAGGCGGACGAGGTGGCGCAGAAATATGCGCTAAAGATGTTACAATTCGTGCAGATAGAGCACGTCACGTCGAAGATAGGATTTAACTCGATAAAACCGACATTAGGCTTTTCCGGAACGTGGAGCCTGCCGGCAAGTGAACGGCGAGCAGCGGGAGAACTGCTTGAGGGTCTGAAGGTAAAAGAATTTATAAAAGACGAGCATACCGGGATTATAACTCATGTTGTATTGCTGCGTGAGGGTGACGGAGATGATATGCCAAACTTCCGCAAGGGAGATATAGTGGCGATGTATAACTATGCGACAGGAGAAGACCCAGACATACGCCGTTCTGTATTGGTTCGCAGCGAACTTGTGAGCCTTACAGACAGTGAGGTGAAACTGAAGCTTCGTTCACCCCAGACAGATGAAAGAATTTTCAGGGTTCATGACAAAATACGATTTGCCATCAGCCGCGACTTCTATGAGTCGTCAAATCGCTCTCAGTATAAGGGCATAATATCTCTACTACAGGCGGATGAGAGTCGCCGAGAGTTGATTTTGTGCCAACGGAAGCCAAAGGTGAACGAAAAAGCGGATTTGCGCGGCGAATATGGTGGCTTTAATACGCTGGTAAGGAGTGCAATGAGAGCGCAAGACCTGTTTTTAGTGATAGGTCCTCCGGGCACCGGGAAGACGTCGTATGCGCTGCTAAATATTGCGAAGGAGGAGCTGAAACGAGCGTCGTCAAGGCTACTGCTTGCGGCATATACAAATCGAGCAGTAGATGAGATATGCTCTAAACTTGATGCGGAGGGAATAGACTTTATCCGCATTGGTTCTCATCTGAGCAGTGCCGAGCAATGGCATAAATATTTGCTTAATGAGCGGATAGCCGGCATTGATAGACTTGATGAAATAATTACTTTCATGTCTTCGCAGAGAGTAATCGTAGGAACGCTGCATGCGCTGAATGGCGCCCTTGGCATGCTTACACGCTATCATTTTACAACGGCAATCCTTGATGAGGCGTCGCAGGTCCTTGAGCCGCAAATACTTCCGCTGCTTACGTCGCGGGATGAGTATGGAGGGAACCTTGTGGACAGGTTTGTGATGATAGGCGACCATAAGCAGCTGCCTGCCATAGCAGTGCAAGATGAAAACCTTAGCGAGGTGGATGATGCGGAGCTAAACAAAATAGGTCTTTACAACTGTCGCAATTCATTTTTCCACCGTATGCTGATAAATGCGTATAATGCTGAAAGTCAGCAATATGACCCGAATATAGTGTATATGCTTAGCCGACAGGGACGTATGCATAGGGATGTGGCGAAATTTGCGTCGCAGATGTTTTATGACGGCAAGCTTGAAGCAGTACCGCTTGAGCATCAGACGGAGGAAATACCACAGTGTGAGGAGGTTACGCAGATAGATGCGCTTTTAAACCGCTCGAGAATGGTGATGATAGACGTGAAGCCGACAGAGGAAGACCAGCTAAAGATAGACAATGCGAATGTGGCTGAGGCAGAGGCAGTTGCAGAAGTGTTCAGCTCAATCTTGCGGCGCGAGGGCGAGAAATTTTCAAATGAAAGCACCGTAGGCATAATAGTGCCATACCGGAGCCAGATTTCAGCGATACGCAGGGAGATAGAGCGACGTTGCGGAGAATGCTATGCTGACGTTGTGATAGACACAGTAGAGCGGTTTCAGGGGAGCCAGCGAGAATATATTATTTACAGCACTACAGTGAAAAGATATTCACAACTTAAATTCCTGTCTGCGAGCAGATTTGTGGAGAATGACATAATCATAGACCGCAAACTGAACGTGGCTCTGACGAGAACGCGTTCACATACGATAATAGTGACAAACCGTGCTCTTATCAGCCGAGACCCAATATATCGTGAACTTTGTAAAGCCTGCACGTTATGAAGCCGACAATACATTTTATACATGAAAAATTTGTATATTTCAACGAGTTGATTTTCAATGGAAAACTTCCGTTGCCGTCTTTTCAGCTCACAAATGCCACTTCTTTTCTCGGGAAATATCAGAGAAAAGAAGTGAATGGAGAACTGATAGATGTTATTACAATGTCTACGTCTGAAGAACTGAAGGAACAAGAGCTTGAAGATGTGCTAATCCATGAGATGATACATTTTGAAATCAGGTATTTAGGACTCCAAGACACCAGTGCGCACGGGCACTTGTTTATGTGCCGCATGACGTGGATAAATGCTGTGCATAAACGCAATATATCTGTGTCGCACAGAAGGGGAGCGCAGGATGAGATACTGCCAAGTAGGTCAAAGCGCGGGGTGTGTACAGTAGCGTTGATGTGTTTTGAAAGCGGCGAGAAGGGAATAAAGGTGATGTCTTATTCATATAATTCAATAAATGAGTTTATGAACAAAGTGTCTAATGTGAGTGCTGTCAAAAGTGTGGAATATTATATCGTTAATGATTCGTTTTTCGACAAATATCCACGTTCTACAGCTCTAAAGTATTATCGAATTTCAGATGAGGATATAGCAAAGCATCTGCCAGAGAAAGCAAAGTTGTCTACATGAAAATTTAAGATATGGAATCAATAATAAGACTTTATAAGATAGGAAACGGCCCGTCGAGCAGTCATACGATGGGACCGAGGAAGGCGGCGGAGAATTTTCTTTCACGTCACCGCGATGCCTCCCGATTTGAGGTGACACTGTATGGCTCACTGGCAGCCACCGGGAAGGGTCACCTTACAGATAAGGCGATATTGGATGTGCTTTCGCCTGTAAGTCCGACAGATATAGTGTGGAAACCGGAGGTGTTCCTTCCTTTCCATCCTAATGGCATGACCTTCCGCTCCTACGACCATGGGGGAAACGAAACGGATGCAGAAACTGTGTTTTCTATTGGAGGCGGTGATATCTGCCATGAGGGAGAAAGGCTGAATAGAGGCAATGAGGTGTATGAAATGTCTACCATCGCCGAAATCATGAGCTGGTGCGAAAAGACGGGACATTCATATTGGGAATATGTAGACCAGTGTGAGGGGTCTGCCGTATGGGATTATCTGCATGAAGTATGGGAGACGATGAAGGCGGCTGTGGAGCGCGGAATAGAGGCAGAGGGCGTGTTGCCCGGAGGTCTTGGCGTGCGCCGTAAGGCAGTGACATATTATGTGCATGCAGCGGGCTACAACAGCAACCTAAAGTCACGAGGACTTGTGTATGCATACGCGTTGGCGGTGTCTGAAGAGAATGCAGCAGGAGGAAGAATAGTCACCGCCCCCACTTGCGGTTCTTGCGGAATAGTACCTGCGGTGCTTTATCATCTCCATACGTCGAAAAATTTCACAGAAAAGCGGATATTGCGAGCGCTTGCCACAGCCGGAATATTCGGCAATGTAGTTAAGACAAATGCCTCTGTCTCCGGAGCAGAAGTTGGATGTCAGGGCGAAGTAGGTGTTGCGTGTGCAATGGCGGCAGCTGCGGCGAGCCAGCTGTTTGGCGGCTCTCCGGCTCAGATAGAATATTCAGCGGAAATGGGACTTGAGCACCATCTTGGACTCACATGCGACCCTGTGTGCGGACTTGTGCAAATCCCCTGCATAGAGCGAAATGCATACGCGGCAGCCCGTGCTCTTGATGCCAATCTATATGCGGCATTTTCCGATGGTCGCCATTCAGTATCGTTTGACAGAATTGTAGAAGTGATGAAGCAGACGGGACACGACATACCTTCGCTGTATAAAGAGACGTCGCAGGGAGGGCTTGCCGTGATTAAGTAGAAGCCAAATTGAGTCAGGTGTTTACGTTTTGAAAAAAATTGAGGAAAACTCGGTAAAAAATAGAAAAATAGTGCGAAAAAAATTTGCTAAAGCGCTGAAACTTGCGTAACTTTGCACCCCGAATGTAGGCGAAAGCCACGTTCACTATTAATTAACCGTATTTATTAACTATTTAAATGACTGAAGAATTAAAAAATTCTCCAATCGAAGATTTCGATTGGGAAGCCTATGAAAAAGGCGAAACTCGTGGTGAGAAGTCACGCGAAGAGCTCACCAAAACTTATGACGAATCGCTTAACACCGTCAAAGACAAGGATGTAATCGAAGGTACCATAATCGCGCTTAACAAGCGTGAAGCGGTGGTTAACGTCGGCTACAAGAGCGATGGTATCATACCTCTTAGCGAATTCCGCTACAACCCAGACATCAAGGTGGGCGATGTAGTAGAAGTATTCATCGAAAACATGGAAGACAAGAAAGGTCAGCTAATCCTTTCTCACCGCAAGGCGCGCGCTTCACGCTCATGGGACCGTGTAAACCAGGCATTGGCAAACGATGAAATTATCAAGGGTTACATCAAGTGCCGCACCAAGGGTGGTATGATAGTAGATGTATTCGGCATCGAAGCGTTCCTCCCAGGCTCACAGATTGATGTAAAGCCTATCCGCGACTACGATGTATTCGTAGGCAAGACAATGGAATTCAAGATTGTAAAAATCAATGAAGAATTCAAAAACGTTGTTGTTTCTCACAAGGCTCTCATTGAGGCAGAACTCGAGCAGCAGAAGCGTGATATCATCTCTAAGCTTGAAAAGGGTCAGGTACTTGAAGGAACTGTTAAGAACATCACTTCTTACGGTGTATTCATCGACCTTGGCGGCGTAGACGGTCTTATCCACATCACAGACCTCTCATGGGGACGTATCAATCATCCGGAAGAGGTTGTAGCTCTTGACCAGAAGCTCAACGTTGTAATCCTCGACTTTGATAACGAGAAGAAGCGTATCGCTCTCGGTCTTAAGCAGCTTCAGCCGCATCCATGGGATGCACTTGACGCTAACCTCAATGTTGGTGACAAGGTTAAGGGTAAAGTTGTCGTTATGGCAGATTACGGTGCATTCATCGAAATCGCTCCGGGCGTAGAAGGTCTTATCCACGTATCAGAAATGTCATGGTCACAGCACCTCCGTTCAGCTCAAGACTTTATGAAGGTAGGTGACGAAGTAGAAGCAGTAATCCTCACACTGGACCGCGCAGAACGCAAGATGTCTCTTGGCATCAAGCAGCTAAAGCAAGACCCATGGCAGGATATTGAGGTTCGCTACCCTGTAGGCAGCAAGCACACTGCAAAGGTACGCAACTTCACAAACTTCGGTGTATTTGTTGAAATCGAAGAGGGTGTTGACGGTCTTATCCACATCAGCGACCTTTCTTGGACAAAGAAAATCAAACACCCAAGCGAATTTACTTCAATTGGTGCAGATATCGAAGTTCAGGTTCTTGAAATCGACAAGGAAAACCGTCGTCTGAGCCTTGGTCACAAGCAACTCGAAGAAAATCCATGGGACGTATTTGAAACTATCTTCACAGTAGGTTCAGTACACGAGGGTAAAATCACCGAAATGCTTGAAAAGGGTGCAGTAATCGCTCTTCCACAGGGTGTAGAAGGCTTTGCTACTCCAAAGCACCTTGTAAAGCAAGATGGCACAACTGCTCAGGTTAACGAAACTCTTGAGTTCAAGGTTATCGAATTCAACAAGGAAAACAAGCGTATTATCCTCAGCCACAGCCGCATCTTTGAAGATGAAGCTAAGGCAGAAAAGGCAGCAGAACAGCCAAAGAAAGCTAAACGTCAGGCTCCAAAGGCAGAACAGCCAACAGCTACACCTATTGAGAAGACTACTCTTGGTGACATCGAGGCTCTCGCAGCTCTTAAGGAACAGCTCTCTAAGGGTAAGTAATAATCGCTTTACACCTTATAACAAAAGGGTGTCTGCCGAAGTGGCAGACGCCCTTTTTTCATTGCGAAAAAAACGGAAGGATTAGCGTAGCCGCCATTTTTTTTTAGGCGTAAAAATTTGTTTATATGTGGTGAGTGTATATTGTGCTGGGTTTCAATGATTTAAGTTGTAAATATGGAAATTTTTTGCTGAAAAATTTGC
>CALYOL010000040.1 GCA_945231345.1 uncultured Porphyromonadaceae bacterium | reverse complement strand
GGCCTACTTCAGCTACCCTCCATGGCTCTATCCTGAAGGCGGAATCTACAAATGTAGGCTTTAAATATCGCATGGCTGGTACAAGCGAGTGGACTTTCGTTGCGGCTGAAACCGTTGATGGCACCAACTATTCAGCTCAAATTTCTGGTCTTACTCCGGGCAAAAAATATGAGTATATCACCGTTTGCGACGGATTTGACTCCGGAGACGTGAGAAACTTCACTACTGAGTCTGCAACAGAGCTTACAAACGGTGGCTTTGAGGACTGGAACACTTCTGGCTCGGCTTATCTTCTTGCGCTGAATGAGGCTTCTATTTTCTGGGATTCTGGAAACCATGGCTCTGCTACAATGAAGAAAAATGTGACTCAGCCGGAAGCTACCATCAAAAAGAGCGGCAATTATTCTGCTAAGCTCGAGTCTCAGTTTGTGGGAATCGGCTCTATTGGTAAATTCGCCGCAGGAAACGCATTCGTTGGAAAGTATCTCGACACTCAGGGTACTGACGGTGTACTTGGTTTCGGACGACAGTTCTCAACTCGCCCTACATCTTTGCACGGATATGTTTTCTATACTCCGGCTGAGGTCGCTTACACGAGCAGCAGCGTGCCGGATGTGGCTAAGGGCGATATGGACTGCGGTATTATCTATGTAGCACTCCTTGATGGCACTACTGAGACTTACAATGGGTCTACTTTCCCTGTAATTGTTCAGACAAAGACTGCGAAGCTGTTCGACAAGAATGGCGCAAACGTAATCGCTTACGGTGAATTAGTCCTTGAAGGCACTGTTACCGGCGAGGGCGGAGAACAATTTGCAGAGTTTAACATACCATTGGAATATAAGCGTACAGACATTGTTCCGTCTTATATGATGGTTGTATGTTCTGCAAGTAAGAATGGCGACTACTTCGTAGGTGGCCCATCGGTAATGTATATCGATGATTTCAGCTTCGTTTACTAATAATTCTTTTCATGATAAAGACAGAGGGCGGCTTCGTGATGAAGCTGCCCTTTTTTCTACCGGCTATAGGATAGCTAATTATTTTCACAATATAATGTAGGATTTCTAAAATTTAATCACTACATTTGCAATGTCGCTTAGCGACGATTAGTAAACCAATTTTTTTAACTAATAATTTTTGCGATTTATGAAAAAATTCATTACCATCATGGCAATCTTGCTCGGATTAGCAGGTATAGTGTATTTCGTGCCTATTCTTAGAGAATATCGTGCCTTTAAGGGTGTTAATAGCGAACAGACTGTTTTTGCTGCCGATGATTTCCTTTATGAATACCCTAACAGTGAATATTGCGATTCTGTGCGATATTTGAAAGTGAAATTTAGTATTGCTGAAAATAACGACAATTATGTGATAGTAGAGTATATCAACGACTATCTCTATTATTATCCCGAGGGAAAGCATGCTATGGAGCTTAGCTTTATAAAAGTTACAATTGATGATTCTTGGAGCAATATCTTAGATTTCAAGGATAAGTTTCCTCAGTGTGAATATTCCGACAGGATAGAAGCTCTTTATGATAAAAAGTGGGAAACTGAAATACAGAAGTTTGAAGACAATGTTGATGGTGTAGATGAAACCACGGGCATTAAATATATGCGCGAACTGCTTCATTATATGAAAGATAACAAAACAAACACAGTCGTGATGAATGTCTCTCACAATGTTTCTCTCAAGGATTATGAAGAGTATCCGGAATTCGTCAGACAGATTTATGATAGCGAGCCTGTTGATTTTACCACAGTCAAAAAAGTATCTGAACTGATGGTGTCTCTAAAAAATAATTTTGATGATGAAGATATTAAGTCCATCGACCGGACCATTTTGAATTCTTTCCAGAAGGGATTTGACTGCGTATTTTCCATCGGCACTGTGCAAGTGAAAAACGCTGAATTTGTCAATGATACTGACAAATACCCTATGCTGAATGTAAACTACACAATAAAAAATCAGACTATGGAAGGTCTTCCTGATTTTCCTCATATTTGGACTTACAAAACCAGTTTTAATGGCTCTGCATATATCACAAAAAACGTCCTTTTGGGTATCAGTATGAGTCTGAAATCTGAGTTCAACATCCCTAACAGCGACACTACATACAAATATACTGAAAATGCCGAGCCGGAAAACAATATCGACAAAATTGATGATATACAAGACGGATATAAAAAGATGACACGACTCTGTGCCGCTCAATTCAGCACTAAGCTCGCTAATTCTATGGGATTATACGGCAATGAGTAAGAGCCTGTTTCAAACAGGCTCTAAAATCACCTCCTCCAAAAGCCTATGCTTATTAGCACTGTGATTGTAAACAGCTCAAGACGGCCGATAAGCATTATGAACGCGAGTATCCACTTGGATACATTCGGGATTATGGCGTATGTCTCATTGGTGACTACATCGCCTCCAAGGCCCGCATTGCTAATGCAGGAGAATGATGTGATAAACGCATCTGATAGCGGTGTCCCAAACAGTGTCATGACGAATGTTCCCAATAGGAATATCACAAAATACAACAGTATAAATGCCATTGTCTTGTTTACCAGCTCCGGCGATACCGGCTTGCCACAATAGGTGACCGGCACGATGGAATTGGGGTGAAGAATGCGGTATATCTCATTCTTGATATTCTTGAACATGTATAAAATTCTGTCAAGCTTTATTCCTCCGGTGGTTGACCCTGCACTTGACCCTACAAGCATCAACAACAGGAATATCATCACTATCGGAGCACCCCAGTCTTTATATCCCTCCACTATATACCCTGTGGTCGACGAGGACGAGATTACCTGGAAAAGAGGGTCTATCACGCCATTTTCAAAGTTCGTGGACTTCCCTTGCAGGAACAGGATAACACCTACCAATAATGCAAAAAACAATACATATTTCACATAAAAGCGAAATATTTCGTTTTTCCATACGCTTTTGAAATCGCCGACACTGAGCTTGTAAATAAGAATGAAGTTTATTCCACCTATAAACATAAATGTGGCAAGTATTATCTTTACATATACCGAGTGCCACTCGTCTATATAGCCGGTTGTTGTGGAAAAACCTCCCGTTGAGAGCGTTCCCATTGCATGGCAGACACTGTCAAAAATTGTCATAGGACTAAAACACAGCAATAAAGCCATCAGCATCGTAAGACCGGCATAGCAGCCCCATAGACGCTTTGCCGTCTGGCTGATGCGCGGGCGGATTTTATCGTGTGTGATTCCCGTTACCTCCGCGTTAAACATCTGCATCCCGCCTGACGAGTTAAGCATTGGGATGACGGCAAGAGTAAACAGGATTATTCCCATACCTCCAAGCCACTGCATAAGGCAGCGATAGAAAAACATCGTATGACTTAGCCCCGTTAGGTCATACAGCGTTGTTGCGCCGGTAGTCGTAAACGCCGACATCGCCTCAAAAAAGGCATCATGGATATTCATTTGCGTTGACCCGAGAATTAGTGGTATCAACCCGAAAAATGAGAAGAATATCCATACAAATGCCGTCAGCATAAATCCCTCGCGCTTACCCATATCGCTGGAACCCCCGGGCAGAAATACGTTCATCAGCAATCCGGATACAAATGTCACTCCACCGCCTATGAGGAATGGCACTATCTCCTCCCCTTCATCATATATCCACGAGATGAGGATAGGTATTAGCATAAACACGCCCTCAAACATCAGAAGGAGACCTATCACCTTCAATATCATGAAAACGTTTATATGTGGGCGCCGACGAATTTTATCCATATCTTTTTACCATTTAAATGTATAATTCTCGGTCTTAGTATTCCCGCAGGCGTCTGTTACTGTGATTTTCAGGCGGTGGTTTATCCCCTTTTTCACGCGTGTCGTATTCAGCTTAAAGCTGATTTTTCCCGTCTTGCCGTCAAGTTCAAATAGCACGAATTTTCCGTCTATTTCGCCGCGGTATGTCTCTATTCCGCTCAGGTTGTCTGATATTTTTAGTGTCACCTCACCTCTTACGCCCCATTTTGCCTTTTGCAATGGTGCGATAGATGGTGATGTAACGTCTTTTGTGACAGCATATTTGCCGAATCGGTTTACCTTTGCCGTCATTTTTCCACCATCATATTTTGCATATACTGCCGCCGGATATTTCCCTCCAAGCCTTACGAGGCAATACTTGCTCTTGTCCGGCAATGTGTCGTTTTTGACGTCTATTTTCATCTCAAACGAAGACGCAAGCGGTACTTGCACATCGCCAACTGTGTATATATCAGAGTAATATGCAGTGCTCGACGTCTTGTTCACCACGAAGTCCATATCCTCATACAGCACCCCTTTTGGCATATCTACGCGTATTCCGCCTACATTGTATGTGTGGCTGCCATGATAGTCAAATTTCACGCCCTTTTGCTCTCTCGGCTTTATCTCCTGTCGCTTGCCGGTGATTGTAAAACTGCATTTTGCTGTATTGCCGAATGCATCGCGAAGGGTATACACACACTTATAGTCGCGCTCCTCATTTATGCAGACAATACCCTGATTTTCTGCCTTTACCATACTCCCAAGCGGAGATGTTGGCGGAACGTATGTCCACATATACCACCTGCCGCGACTCTGTACCGTCGCATAGTTTGCGAGTGTGTTTATGCCGCGTGTATTATCAAAACTATACCGGTCAATGGTATGCGAATACACTTCTTTTCCATCAACTGTCAGCGTAAGATATTTCACGCCATAGATATTTGTTGTGCCGGTCATGCGGTCGTATGCGTTTATCGCTGGCGACACATTGCCCCATGCCGTAAAGCCTTTGGTAAACTCTGCCGGTGCAAGGAATGTCGGCTCATTTCCGCCATTTACCACCCCGCCTTCAAGTGGATATAGTGCCAGTCCGCGCACTTCCGGCTTTGCCGTATCTTTAAACAGGCTCTTGTAATATTCTATCCCATCGAGTGCGTCATTGGTCTCAAGGTCTCTTACATCCATGTGTAGGTGTGGTCCGGCTGAACTTCCGGCATTGCCACTCAGCGCGATTATCTCACCGCGCTTGACTGGTATTTCTCCTTCTCCAAATGTCATATCTATGGAAAATTCCTCTTGCTTATACTGCTCCGCTCTTACTATCTTGTCTATCTTCGTGGAGAATGCGCTCAGGTGACCATATACCGTGATAAGTCCGCAGCCGGGGTGTGTCACATACACTGCACGACCAAAGCCCCACGGTGATACGAGCACTCGGCTGACGTAGCCATCTGCAGCGCAGTAAATGTTATATCCCGTCTTGCCTTGCGTCTTAAAGTCAAGACCGGAGTGAAAGTGGTTTGTGCGCAACTCTCCGAAATTTCCCGCAAGCACCGCAGGTATTTTCAGCGGTGGGCATAAATCCGCCTTTTTTTCAGCGTTTGCCGCAAGGAATGCGAATAGAAAATATAATACTATATACTTTTTCATTTTTACCTCAGTTGTAAACTATTTTTAGCAGATATCGGGGCTACTCTCCGTCCGCCATTTCTTGACCGCAAAGATAGCAATTTTTAACGATACTGCGCCTATTCAAGTCCTTCAAATTCGCGTATCGCTTGCGCCCAGACGGGGTCAATTGGTGCTCCCTTTGCTGTTTTGGCGTCAAATCCCGCCATTACGCATGTGGCATCGCACTTCACGTCACCTGTTTCCTTATTTACTATTCGCTGGTGGAGGCGTATGCTTCGCTCTGAAATACGTGTTGTGGCTGTCAGACATACAAGGTTTTCGTCAAGGTACGATGGTGAATAAAAATTGCAGTTTACATTCACTATCACCACCGGCACGTTATGCCAGTCCACGCGGTCTTGTATCGCTTCACGAAAATATGTCGCCTTGCCTAAATCCATAAATTGTAGATAGATGGCATTATTTAGATGACCCACCATATCTATATCATTAAAGCGCATCTGCAGCTCTTGGGAGTGGTAAAAGGGATGCTCTGCCACTGGCACTTTTGGATTGCCGCAAGGTGGTAATTCTATAGGCTGTTTCATTTTTTTCAATGCAATATTATTTCTTTTATCACGTCTTTTCCCACGAGTTCATTAAGCCTGCGAACTATGGTCTCGCGGTGGAATGACAATTCATT
Organism: uncultured Porphyromonadaceae bacterium; assembly: GCA_945231345.1. GTDB lineage: Bacteria > Bacteroidota > Bacteroidia > Bacteroidales > Muribaculaceae > CAJUPY01. The sequence continues at coordinate 5,787 of CALYOL010000040.1, read as the reverse complement.
TTTAAGCGACGCAGATGAGATATACACGTGGAGTGCTTCCCCGTCTATATATCTGCGCGTTGTATAGCGGTTTACGCCGGGACCCACCACATCCATCCACAGATACGCTGCTCGCTGGCGGTCAAAGTTGTCTTTATCGCCACACTGACGGAACGCCTGCTCAAGTATGTCTTTTAGTAGTGTAGGTTCTACGCGTTTCATTATGTTATCTGTTCAAATTTTCCGTTCTCCACTGTCCATAGCCTATAGTCGCCGTCTATTTGGCGCATTATTGTGTCAAGGTGAGAGCGGTTCGTGTCTGTTATGAATATTTGACCAAACTTTTCTCCGCCCACGAGGTCGATTATTCGCTCCACCCTGGTCGAGTCCAGCTTGTCGAAAATATCATCAAGTAGAAGCAATGGCGTCAGCGACGTTGCCTTTCTCAGGAAGTCATATTGCGCAAGACGCATGGAGATGACATAGGTCTTGCACTGTCCTTGCGATGCTATTCGCTTTACGGGCATCCCGTTTAGCTGCATATCTATATCGTCGCGGTGAACTCCCACTGTGGTATGGCATACTGCCTCATCTCTACGACGACACTCCTCAAATTGCACCGTGAGTGGCTTGTTTTCATGTGATACCGTTGTTGTATATTGTAGCGACACCGTTTCACACGAGTCTGTGATAGCCGCATAATAATCGTTGAACAACGGCGAAAATTCTTCTACAAATTTGCGTCTTGCGTCTGCGATATAGTTTGCCGCCATCTCCATCTGTATCTCTATCGCCTCATATAGCGCAATGTTTGTCTGGTGGTCGCGCAGAAGCCTGTTTCGCTGCTCAAGTAGCTGACCATATCGGATTAGGCTGTCAAGGTACACCTTGTCGCTCTGAGATATTATGCGGTCGATAAACATCCTCCGTTCCTCAGACGTCCCGGTGATTAGCACTATATCTTGAGGAGCTACAAGCACAAGCGGAAACATCCCTATGTGCTGGCTCAGACGCTGATACTCTTTACCTTTGCGCTTCAGCGATTTCTTTTTTCCCGCTGTATATCCAAACTGTATATCCTCATCTGCTCCCGCTCGAAAATATTCTGCATGAAGCATCATAAATGTCTCGCCATTCTTCATCAGCTGACGGTCGCTCAGCCCGTTAAAGCTCCGGCAGAAGCTCAGGTAATACACCGCATCCAGCAGATTACTCTTACCCATACCATTATTCCCTATCAGTCCGTTTATGTTTGGGCTGAAGGTAATATCCGCTGCCTGGATATTCTTGAAATTATTTATTATGAGGTGTCTTAATATCATACTGCAAAGATACAAATTATTTTTTTAATTGGCTCTAAAAAAAGGGAAGATGACACGTTCTATGCCACCTCCCCTGATTATTTTTCAATATAGTGCCTATCTGTTTTGAATAAACTCTTTGCTCACTTTATTCCCCTTCTTTACTATATAAATGCCGGAGGTCGATGGTTGCACTATCCGTATGCCCTGCAGGTTATAATACTCTATCGGCGAATTTTCTTCGTCTGCTTCCACTTTTATTACGCCTGCATCTTCACCGGTATCTCCATTCTGGTTATATATGCCATAGTTTCTTACTTTGACGTTGTCGCCCGTTTGGTTGCCACTGCCATCATTGAAGATTACACTACATTCATCCAGTGCGCCCTCGGTTACTACCACATATTCATAGTATTCTCCATTATATGTCATCGTCGTTCCGGGCCATCCGCCTGTGATTTCGTTGCACTCGTTACCTCCATAGATGTAGCAGTTTACTTTTGACCAGCCTGCCGTACTGTTATCGAAATAGATATGCCATTCTGTGCTCAGGCTTTCTACTTTCGTAAACGTCACTGACCCCGTCTTTGTATTGGTGGCATCTGACACGCTCCAGCTTACCGATACCGTTTCGCCTACATTCATGTCTTCGCCTATGGTGAATGTTGCTGTTTCTGTAAACGGCACTTCTGACCCTTCTCCTACCTTATACCACGCTGATGTGGCATTGGTTGCCTTGATTGTCACCTCTTGTGTTCCCACAAATTTGCCGCCCCTTGGAGTAATGCTTACTCCAACACCTGACGGTATTATTACGTCGTATGGCTCGCGTGATGTCCCTATCTTATAGACGCCTCCGTTTACATAACTGTAGCCGCCTTCACCGTTTGCAGGTGATTGTTCGTTGCCATTATTGCTGAATATGATATTTGTTCCTTCCGGTATCTCTTCACTGCCGGTATATGTCCACTTATACATGTTGTTGCCAAGATATTGCAATTTCTCTCCCGGCCATTTTCCTCCGGTATAGTTCTTAGACGAACCCCACACCCACACTGTTGCATTGTTCCATGACTCATGATAGAGGAATATTGCTTGCTCGTCTGACTCCATTGATGGCTCTATAACCGGGTCTGGCTCTTCGCGGCTATCGCTCCCTCCTCCGGGTCTGACAGTCCATGTTTCATCTGGCATTGTTTCATCCGGCCATGCTGCCCATGGCTGGTCCACTGATTCTTTATCGTAAAGATATTTGCCGTCTTCGCCTATTTTGCCCGGCCCGTCAAGTACATATACTCGCATATTTCCCTTTCCGGAACATTCCGCTGTGAGTGTGCCGTCTGTTACTATTTTAATATCGCCCGTGACTGCATCTATGTATGTCCCATTCAATACTCCTGTAAATGTCGAATTTTCGGAGATTGTTACAAGTACGTAGGAGTCTACATCTTTGTCTGTATAGCGGCGTTTGAACGACAGTTTGCCGGTGCAGCCTTCTGTAGAATATTGACCCTTGCGCAATGCCGGTACTGCTGCTCGGATTTTGTTTAGTCGCTGTATATGGCGCGCAAGTGGATATGTTAGTGTAGATGCTATGTTTCCGGTCGCATCGCTATACTCGGCAAAGTCTGTTACATTCACATCTCCCTCAATATAGCCGCCATAGTATGCTCTTCCGGTTTCCTTGAGGGCTAAGATTGCCCCTTTGTCTATGTCTTTCCCTTTCTGGAACTCCACTTCTGAACCATAGAAAATACACGGTATACCTCGGAATGTAAACATCAGCGATAGGTTTTCCGCCCATGTCGCCTGGTCCTTATTGAAGCGGTAGTTGCTATCCGGTGCATAGTCGTGTGAGTCTACATATACCACGTTGTATGTCGCGTCGTTGTATAGATAGTCTTGGCTATGTACTCCAAACGCACCTGACGCTGAATTGAAATTCCAGTGCATCGCAAAGTCTATTACACTCATCCCTGAGAAATCTTCATAGTTTGGAGTATGATATTCATTGCCATTAAGCAACGCATTGTCGCTGCGGCGGAGGATTTCTTCTGCGTGCCCAAGGTCATCCTCTCCCTGATGCAGCGCTGACTGCCAGTTTTCATGACCTTCAACTGTTCCATAATCATGAGAACCTTCTGAGGGAGTTGGTATGGCTATCACTTCATCCCATGTTTCCGGTCTATATTCCCATGGATAGTCTCTCGTTTCTCTCCATGTGTAGTAGCATGGTGAGCAGTTGTAGTTTTGACCGCGGTATATCACTTCCATCGACCGCGCACATACTTCACCGAACATAAAGAACGGACTGTCTCCGCGCTTTGATTTTGCTTCTGCTGATTCCGCTGCTTCCTTAAATTGAGGCAGGAAGTTATTGTTGAATGATATGCGTGGAATATGTCCTGCTGTGTCTATTCTGAAGCCGTCTACGCCCATTTTTATGAAGCGTGAATAGCATTCCACTATGTATTCGCTCACTCCGGTGTGCTCTGTGTTTAGGTCTACACAGTCGCCTGCTATCTGTCCCCACCAGCGTGACGGGTCATCCCAGTCAAACCATGCCTTGTGATGCCAATAGTTGTGGATGTCATGGTTATTGAAATCCGTATTCTTCATCAAGGCAAGACGTGACCCATACTGCTCTGATGGCAGCATGGATGTATAATTTTCCGGAAGCATTCCGCCTTCGCTCTGAGGAACCGGCTTCATGCAACTTATGTCACCAAGGTCCATGGAATAGTCCTTCTCAAACATTTTGCATAGATGGTTTTCTCCAAAGTTTCCGGTATGTTGGAGCACCACGTCGAGTATTATTTTCATTCCTCGCCTGTGGACCTCATCTATTAGGGTTTGGAATGCAACTTCCGCATCTGCCGCTGTGTTTGATTTTCCCACATAGCGGTGGTCTATCTTGGAAAAATCCATTGCATGGTAACCATGATAGTCAAGTCCGGACGCATTTTCCACTATCGGCGAAATCCATACGGCGGTAAAGCCAAGAGCCTTTATATAGTCCAGCTTATCTATTAGACCCTGAAAGTCTCCGCGCCATTCCGGGTCATTTACGTTTAATACTCCGTCCCAGCAATACGTATTGTTCGTGGGGTCGCCGTCATAAAAACGGGTCGTCATTGCGAAATAGATGGTCTCATCGCGGAAATCTGTGCGATTTCCAATAAAGGTTGATGCATTTGATACAAGTGCTGTAGTGACCAGCATAGCACTAAGCATAATTCGATAAAAATTTTTCATTCTCTTGAGTTTTTTTGGTTGTTAATAAATCTTGTTCTGAATTATAGTTTTTAATAATTTTTGTTGCAAAGATACAACCTGAAAAATGCCAAATGCAAGTATTGTTACAATATTTAACATTTTAAACATTCATTAACAATTCCTACCCTCACTTGCAAAACTTTATCACCTGCATTTTTCCGCCATTTACCATAATCCGAAGAATATACACTCCTGCGCTTAGGCTTGATACATTGACTGTTGCAGAGTCTTTTGAGGCACCGGTTATTATTTTCTTGCCATCTACGGAATACACTGCATAGGCAAAACCGGCTGACGTGACTGAGAAAATTTCAATATCGTCACCTACCCTGTTCACAACCATTTCCGGCTGTTCCTTGACGTCTGACACTCCACTCATCTCAACTGCCTTTTTAAGCCCATCGTATGGATTGATAATGCCATATTCCCCCCATTGAGGGCTTTCCGGCGACATGCCCGGAGCAATACATGTCTCTGAAAGTATTTGCTTTACGTCTGTCGACGTTAGTTCCGGATTTGCCTCAAGCCACAGCGCTATCGTCCCGGCTACAAACGGAGATGCCATCGACGTGCCGTTGGTGGCATACCAGTAGTGATTTTCACCATCGTGCATCGCCACGGCACTGCAATATTTGCTCAACTCAGGATAATTAGAGAGATAATGCCGTGATATTGAAGATATTACAGGATTTCCCGGCGCTGACACAAGTGGCAAATGACGTCCGTCGTCAAGGGTTCCGTAACTGGAAAAATATGCCACATCGCCCACCGTCGACTTCAGAAGTGATGATGACCCGTCTACACACGGAACTCGCTCTCTGGTGTTAAATGCTCCCACTGAAATCACATTGTGCCCCGTACACAAATCGCTGATTGAACGTGAGTCCTCTCCGGTGACAAATCCGGCTACCCCATTTTTCGTCATCATCGTGTTTGACGTGCAATATACATCCACCGTCTTACCCGGTCTACCCTTTGCCCTCACTCCAATCCAATATTCCGCCCATTGAGTCTCTGTCTCCTTATTTCGCGCCTCGTAGACAAAATACATACACACGTTGTATCTCCCATTCTGAGGCGAAACTCCTTGACACACAATTATTTCGCCGGAAAAATATTTGTTAAACTCCACTGCATATCCTTCTTCTGAAATTTCTGAGGAGTATATATGAACTTCCTCATTCTCAATAGGATATGTCGCTATTATGCTTTTAGTCGCATCATCTATCAC
>CALYOL010000039.1 GCA_945231345.1 uncultured Porphyromonadaceae bacterium | reverse complement strand
TTAAACTTTTAAGTACCTGAGCAATAAAAAGTTGCCAAGGATTTTGCCATGTCAGAGATTTCACCTTCCTTAGTGTCGCAGAAGAAAATAAACGGAACTCTGATATGACATCGCAAAGATAGCAATAAAATCTGAGAAATTCACACCCTTTGGAGTTAAAGTTTTTAGCGGACAGCAGCAATAAAAGATGAAAAATTCAGTAAAAGTCACTGAAGTGATATTAGGTGTCACTAAATTGATAGTGGAATTAAGGGAATTGCAAAAATTTTTATGTTTTTTAGCATAATGTCCGATTTTGTCATACGAATGTCCGATTTTGCGATATTATTTTGATATTTGATTATTAAATTTGCAACGTGATATTGTGCATGAGTCACAGTTTGTTAGAAAATACTTGATATGAATATAATTTCGACAATCAGGAAAATGGTAATGGCTATGGCATTGTCTGCCATGTGGTTCATTCTCGGCTCGGCAAGCGAGTTGGGATGGATAGGCGGCACTGTATTCAGCTTTGGAGAGATTGAAGAGGCAGAAGGGATGGTGCAGCACCGTTTTCTGCTGCGCAATAATAGCTCGCAGGCATTTTGCATCACGGCTGTGACCACGAGTTGCGGCTGCACTACGGCGGAGTATCCGAGAGAGGCGATAGAGCCGGGCGATACGGTGGCTGTAGTGGTGACGTTTAATCCTGAGGGACGGCGAGGGAAGTTTCGTCAGCGTATTCAGGTACATACGACCTCAGATTCCGGCATGAACAGCCTTTTTGTCAAGGGATATGTAAATCCGAGCGGCGAGGGGGAAAATAATGACAACGAAAGTAACTAACTATAAATATTAACTTAAAAAACTGTGCGAAAATGAAAAAGTTTTTATCATTTTTATTGATGACCATTATGGTCAGCACGAGCGCGTTTGGTTATGACTGGACCGACAAGAGTGGTGATTATCCTTACCACAAGGTAGTGTATGTCAAGCTGCTTGATGGCTCGGGCAATGTGATAACAGATCCAGTGCAATTAGGAGCATTTGACGGGGATTACTGCCGTGGTGTCGCTACGGTTGATTACCTGGAAAATAGACCTATCTACACTTTGCGTATCGGTACTGCTGAAAATGAACGTACCAGCGCATTTTATGTGGTTCATTGCGGTGTTGATGATTACGCTTTGGACGCGTCTATAGAGTTGAATGGTGCAGATGAAACAGTTGGAACCCCTTCAAATCCTATTGAAGTGACGTTTAATTATCCTACTGCTATTTCTTTCAATCCAGGCAGCAAGACGATGCTCGTTGGTGAGTCATTCAACGTGGCAGATGTACTTACGATAGAGCCGGCAGGCGCAATTCTTCCTTATCCGCTGAGAATGTCGCAGGATGTGGAAGGAGATTTTATCCAGAAGTCAACATATCCGGAACCATCTGTAACAGCAATAGGTGGCGGTCAGGTAGGTTTCCAGGTGTTTATGGCTACTCCGGTGGCAGGTCATGACAATACTCCAGAGCTGAGTGCGACACTCGACCTTGACATCCGCACCGCGATAACAGCATTCTCCATCAGCCCAAACTATCCAGACGGAACAATCACCGTAAATATTTATGATGGTGACGGCTTGATGAACGGATTAAACAGCATTATCGTAAAAGAGCCTGCAGATGCAACAGAAGACATTGTTTGGGTACCATCAGACGAAACAGCATTCCAGCTCTTGCCGGAGTCAAATGGCATGTGGGAGCCTGTAAAAACCGGAACTTTCACAATGACAGCTACTTCAAAGGCAGCAAAGCAAGCTGTGACAGTAATAGTCCGTCAGCCGGTAAATGAATGGTCTCAGAATGTAGGGCTTCTCCGTGTTACAGTTGGCGCAAACGTATCAGAGCTCTTGCCTCATACGTTTAGCCTTTTCCCTGAAACCGCAACAGACCCGATGTCTGGCATTCACTATTCTATCACTGGCGAGGATGGCCAGGGCAATCCAATCCTTACAATGGATAACGAAGGTGTAATCACTGCTACTGCTGTGGGTAGTGCAACGGTAGGCGTCACACACGATGACCTTGGCGATGCAGAATTGTTTACAGTGGACGTAGAGGTAGTAAATGTTCCAAAAGAGTCAGACTTCTCAATATCACAAGACCCACTCGTGATAGAGCTTCCACAAGGGCTTCTCGGAGAAGTGGATATTACAAGACAAATCATTGCCAATATCAAGACGGGTGCGCTTAGCTTCGATGAACTTACCTGGACTGAAAACTATGGCACAGGCAATCCTGTCCTGATAATCAATGGCGACCCCAGAGAGGGTTTACCTTATTCTTTCATCCCAGCAGCTTACGGCGAGAGCGCAATCCAGGGAACATATACCGTAAACCTCAGTGGTTTTGATGAAAACAAGGAGTTCCAGGCAGAAATACCTACTACGGTAACAACAGGCTTTGGAATTACTATCACTCAGGGTCTTGAGGCTATTACATTCAACGCAATCAATATCGGCTGCGAAGATACTTACGAGCTCGAAATCACAACAACACCGTCAAACTATCCTCTGACAGATATAGAGTTTACAATTCCGTCTGTAGTAGATGGTGAAGACGTTCCGATGTTTACTCTTGACCGCGTAGGAAACGAAAACAAGTGGACCCTCACTCCAAAACTCGTGGGAAGTTCAAGTTTGATAGCAACTGTAGGCAACATTTATCATGAAGAGGCTGTCCAAATCAGTCAGCACGTAAGTCTTGCAGAAGGATGGAGCTGGCTTTCACTGTATTCAGGCTCAGAAGAACAATTTGAAGCAAGCTACGAAAACGTACAGGAAATGCGTTCACAGTCACAGTTGATGTATAACGATGAAAAATACGGTTTCTTCGGTTCGCTTATATCACTTGACAACAGTTCATCATACCGTGTAAATGTTAAGCCCGGTCTTACAATAGACTACATTGCACCAAATGTGGACATTTATTCAAATGACCAAAAAACAGTGTATTTCAATCCGGGTTGGACATGGTTCAGCAACCCATATTGCAAAGACCACAATTTCCAGGAAGTATTTGAAACGGTAATGAGGCTGGCTGACAACAGCCGCATCATTTCACAGACAGGCTTCATGACCTTCAGTGAAGAAACTTTATCATGGGCAGGAACACTTGAGTCACTCAATGCAGGCGAAGGTTACCTCGTATATAACGCAGGAGTGAATGGCGTAAATGTAGAATTTATGCCAGACCGTTACCTGACAGAATACGTTCCATCAAACAACGAAAGCAATGCCTTTGACCTATATAGCGAGGAGGCAGAATGGGAATACAACCCACGCCGCTTTGCAGACAATATGAGCATCATAGCGAATTTCCCTCAAGACCTTGAAATCGGTCGTTACTCAATCGGCGCATTCGTAAATGGCGAATGTCGTGGAGAGGGCAAGATGATAGGTCGCCGCTTCTTCATCACCGTAGCAGGTCAGGCAGGCGAAACAGTAGACTTCCAGCTCTTTGACCGTTCAACAGGCGAATACACCCTTGTAGACAGCAAGGTAGCGTTCTCAGCAATGGAAGGAACCCTTGCCAATCCTTTGACCCTGAAGGCAGACGTGACAGGGGTAGACTTTATCCGCAACGACGGCAATGTAAACATCGAAATTATCGGTGGTGACATCGTAGTAAACGGAGCAAAGGCATCAGACGTAAAGGTTTACACTGTGTCAGGTAAGGAAGTAGGCTCAGAGAACCTTTCATCAGGCATCTATATTGTTAAGGTTGCTACAGAAAACGGCGTAATCACTCGCAAGGTAGTGAAGTAATACCACAAGCTCAATTTTATGAAGCGAATAGCAGATAAAATTGGGCACAGACATAAAGGGATGGTTGACGTGGAAAGTCCGCGTTTAACTATGAATAATATTATTGGAACCTGCGTCAACCATTCCATTTTTTACAAAAATCCACATTAATTATAATAAACATCTACTATATGAGAATGATAAATCCCCAACTGTCAGGGCTCAGGAGGCTAATAACACGGGCTGTGCTAATAGCGGCTTGTGTAATGGCTTTTTTAGGAGCGTCTGCACAGGACATATCTCAGATAGGAAAAAGCGACCCGCTGATAATCTCAGGTTCAATCGGTACGCAAAACACATATTACCACTCCTCCATGGGAGCGGGGTATATGTCGCCACTAAGCAACACAGTGTTTGCGAACCTGAATATCCGCATCTATGGCTTTTCCATGCCATTTTCATTTTACTATTCAAATGACAACATGGATTTCAATTATCCACAGTTTTCATTTAACCTTACGCCGTCGTATAAGAATTTTACGGCGCACATCGGTCAGTCTACCATCCCGTTCAGCACATACGTCATGAATATGTCGTTTAATGGTGTAGGGCTTGAATATAAGGGCAGCAAATTCCGCACGGCAGCATTCTATGGCGTGTTGCGTAAGGCAGTAAATGACAACCCGGAAGACCCAAATCCACGAAAACCGCAATATAAACGCATTGGCTGGGGATTCAGTGCGGGATATGGGAGCGGCAACAAGAGCATCGACGTATATTTCCTGCGAGCATACGACCAGGAAAACTCAATCCATGAACTATACCGAGAAACCTACCGCCCGCAGGAAAACCTTGTAGTGGGCGTAAAGGCGGCATACGCTATCAAGAATTTTCTTTCATTTAACGTCAATGCCGCAACCTCAGCCTATACGGCAGATACAGAGTCAGAAAAAGTGACCGTAGGCGAGGCAACGAAATACGACGGCATATTCCAGCCGCGATATACCACGACCCTCCGCTTTGCAGGAGACGCATCAGTAAACTTGTCCACAAAGTGGTTCAGCACCTCTTTCTACTATAAAATGGTACAGCCGGACTATACCTCACTGGGCACATACTATACATCAAACAACTATCACAGCCTTGGGGTGACGTTTGGAACCGTATTTTTCAACAGACTGTCGCTAAACACCAACTTCTCTCTCCAGGAAGACAACCTGACGAAGAAGCAACTATATACGACGAAAGGATATGTATATTCAGGTGTGCTCGGACTTCGCGTGTCAGACAAATTTAATGTCAATGCGATGTATAACGGCTACCTGCAAGACCAGGGCGACGGAACGGCGGTTGTAAACGACACAACCCGCATCCACCGAATACTGCACAGTATCAGCCTTTTACCAACACTCGTGCTACCCGGAGAAAATCTCGACCACTCATTTAACGTGTCTGGTAACTATACAATAAACAAGGACCTTAACAAGTATTCCATCGGAATGAGCGACGTAAATACACTCGCTCTCGGTGCCGGCTACACGATGAATGTAAAGCCTTGGGATACAAGCTTTTCATTTAATCTCAGCCACCAGCAATCTGATGGATACGACTCAAAATATACATCTCAGGTAGGTTCTTTCACCACAGGGCACAGTTTCCTGAAAGAGAGAAACCTAAACACCTCCGCTACCGTTTCCATTTGCTACAACGAGGTGAAGAACACATCGAAAAACCTGTCAATGGCACTGGACCTGAGCGCAAACTATACGCTTAAAAAGGCACACTCGTTCAGTTTCAGCGCATCGTTTAGCAAATATGGCGACGTGAACGTGAGCAAGACACGCTCTTCGCTTGACGGCACAGACATCCGCCTGTCACTGAACTACGTATATACATTTACTCTTCTTGAAATCAAACGTAAAGCCAAGGAAAAGAAATGAAAACGACAAGATATATATTCGCCACGCTGCTTGTAATGCTGGGCTTCATGACAGCCCGCGCAGCAGAACTTAGCGTCAATGTAGCCACGACAAATCCTATATTGCCGCCTCAAGTGATGTATATGCTCACCAATCCTGGGCAATATCTCACGCTTTCGGTAACGAACAAGACAAGTGAAACACAGTATTTCTATTTCGGAGTGGAACTGAAGCAGATTTCGCCCACCCAGGATATAGAAATCATCGTGCCGGGCAAGACGATGCCGAAGACACCGTTTGAGGTGTCAGGCGGTGGAGTGCGTGTGATGAATGCGGCAGAGATGCGCACAATGTTTAACCATGTACGCATGGAAGATATCACGATGCCATCGGGCTTGTTTGACAATGTCGCATCCAGCAGTTTCGGAAACTTGCCGGAAGGATTTTATCAGCTGATGATATACGCATACAAGTGGGACCCGTCACTGTCGTCTGAAGTGCTGCTAAACGACCCGTCGGTGAGCAAGTGTACGTTTACGGTGTGCTATAGCGCACAGCCTCCGCAATGGATATCGCCAATGTCGCTAAACGACTTTGAAGACAAGAATATAGCAACCCTGTCAAAGGAAGCGCCGCTGTTACAATGGATAGCTCCAACCCTTGGCTGCGCATCCGGTGTGACAAACTATACTTACGACATAAAAATCGTACAGCAAATACCTCTTCAGTCTATAGAAGAGGCGATTGAGCGCAATGGTGTAGTATATCAAGCCTTTAACCTTGCCGCTCCGCAGTGTATGATACCTATGAGCTACATAAACAATATGTCGCCTCATGAGACGTATATAGCGCAGATTACAGCCAAGACAAACGCAGCACAGGAAGGCTCTATCGGATATGTCAATATCCAAAACGACGGCAAGAGCGACCTGAAGATGTTCCGCGTAAAGAGTTATGCAGAAATGCCTGAAATCCCCGTTCCGCAGGATACCATTCCAAAGGATGATGAGAAAAATGACTCAATCTGGGGGTTTGATTTTAATATGACTGATAACCTATCAGACTCGCTTTATAACTTTACAAACCCTGAAATTTTGCTTCCCGTATATTCTTCAAGTGAGGGAGCACGCAAGGAATTTGTGGGCGGAGACATTGCGCTGTTGTGGCGTAGGGCGTGGTATGCAGGCGGACGCGGAGAGAAACCGGATACAATCCAGTTTACATACGACGTAGAACTCTTTGCCAGCGAGGAGTATATCTCACGCGAGGAGATGTTTAATCTTAAGCCGGTGTATGAATCGAGGGGAATAAAGGAGTATAAAGACACTATCCGCTGGGATGACATCGAGGGGAAAGTGAAGAAAGGCGACTACTGCCTCCTTCGCGTGACGCCTAAGGCTCTGAATGAAAAGTCAATAGCATATCTTAATGATAGCATTAACACTATAGACTTTGCCATGTGCGAGCACATGAGCCACCGCTACTTCCAGTGTGCAAACCAGGTGGAGATAACTCGTGAAAAGGCGACTAAGCGTAAGGCAAAAGACCTGAAGGACAAGATAGTCACTATCGGTGAATATGACCTGAAACTTGAGGAAATAAAAGATGATGCAGACACCTGTATTACTGGTACCGGACACGTCAAGTGGGAACCGTTTGGCTTGGAGTGCTGGGTAGCAGTAAAGTTTGACAAGATATGTATTAACGACGACGACCAGGTGTTTAAGGGCATCGTAGAGGGATGCTCCGGTATTTCTGAGGAGAGTATGGACGTAGTGAAGGGTCTGTTCTCCGAGTGGGGGATAGACAACCTCATAGGCGACACAGGTATCCCGTATGCAAACCAGCTTCAGGAAAAGACCGACGGCGTAGTGAAAAACCTGGCGGAGAAGATAGACCTCTCAAGTTATTACAAGGAGGTGAAACTGGGTCAGAATATTTACGACGCCATTTTCAAGGGTGGAGTGCAAGACCTCAGGCTGCCGATTGCATTGCCAAAGAGCATGAATCCGTCGCCGGTGGATATTCAGATTGCGACAATGAAATTTGCTCCGACTTATGCCACAATGGACCTTATCGGAGAGTTCCAGTTGCCGAAGTCAAGCTATTTGAAAAACGAAATCCTCGTATTCGGTGCGCCACGCCTCTGTATCAGTCCTAATCGGTTCTTGCCGGAGGGTGGAACAGTGGCATTGCTGGCAGATTTCACGCTGAAAGACCCGGATAGCAAGTTTGACTTCACATTTAAGGCACCTAAAGACGTGATAGAGCCATCAGACGGCTGCTTTATCAGCTGGGCGGGCGATAGCCTGGACCTTCTTTCCGCACACATCGAGATGACCATCCCGAAGCTGAAAAAGGTGGGGACAGACGGCAAGGCGAAAGACGAGTGTCCGAAAGTGACGCTAAAAGGCTCTGTAGGAGACTGGAACGACTGGATACTCGCCGGAACAATGGATACCTTTGAGGCGGAAGACCTCCCGGGCTATCAGTTTACGGCAGACAATATCATATACGACCACTCAGAGCTGAGAAACGAAGGTGGCATTAACTTCCCGGCAGAATACGACAAGACAAAAGCCGGAATACAGGGCGCCGGCGGCGAAGTGGCATGGCAGGGCTTATATATAAAGGAAGTGTCTATGGCTTTCCCGGAGTCTATCAAGATTGGAAACAGCGGAGAGTCAATGAAATTCGCATTACAGAACATGCTTGTAGACAATTCGGGCTGTACGCTGGAAGCCGGAATGCTGAACATGATAAACTATAAGGAAGAACTCGGCTCGTTTGGCAGCTTCAAGTTCTCACTTGACGAGGCTAGCGTGACGATAATCCAAAACAACTTCAAGGGAACGTATTTCAAGGGAAAGATGCAAATCCCGCTGCTTGACGGCGAGATAGGCTACCGCTGCGACATCTACAACCAGAAGTTTGTGCAGGGCAAAGACGAGGACGGCAAGGTGAAATATTCTTACGACCCGACGAAGAAAGGCTTTGCCTACGTATTTAAGGTTCAGCAGATAGATAAACTTAACTTTGACTTCTTCCTCGCGGAGCTACAAATCCAGAAAGAGCTGACATACTTCCTGCTTGACGCGGTTGAGGACACGAAGGGAGATATCAAGACCAACTGTGAGTTCTGCCTGGGCGGTATGGTTAATATCGGTGCGGGAGCGGTAGGTGAAAAAGTGCAGTCTGTGCTGGACAAGCTTCCGACAAAGCCTCAGATACCGAATATCATGTTCACCAAGATGCGTATCGCAAACAATGAGAAGTTTGACCCGTATGACGTAGAAGGTCAGGAAATGCAGAAGGCACGCGACAAGAAAATTGAGGAAATAGACGAACAAATCGCGTCAAGCGGCAAGGTTTGGGCGAAAGACTCAGTCATCATATTTGGTAAAGGCGAGGACAAGATATATTTTAACTACGGACAGTGGGGCTATGCATCACCATCCAAGAAAATAGGACCGTTTGAGTTCTCAATCTCAAAATTTAAGTTTGCCCAGGGGATGAACGGAAGCGATCCGTACCTTGGTCTGACGATAGGCGGAAAAATCGAGTTCTGCAAGGGGATAAACATCGGAGCAGACGCATCGTTTACCATCAAGGCAAATGTTAAGAACATCTCAGACATATCAAATCTGAAACTGGAATATGGCGGCTGTGACTTTGAAGACGCACATATAGACTTCTCCGTCCCGGCATTCAGCCTGAAAGGTACACTTAAGTCAGGGCGCAATGTGGAAGGCGTAGGAGAAGATGGCTATGGCGGCGAACTTGAAGCCGATATCTGCTACGGACTGTTTAAGGTAAACTGCGAGGGTGGCTATTTCACTCATAAGGAAGCCACCGATACGTTCTCGTGGGGCTACTTCAAGATGTCGGCAGGAGGAAAATTCGGCATACCGTTAGGACCTGTAAAACTGACAAGGCTTGGTGGTGGATTTTACTTTAACTGTAAGGTGGATAATAAAAAAGAAGGTGCTCCAATACCACAAAACGGCTGTATTGGTATAAATGGCGGCTTAGGACTTGCGACGTCAGACGGCGAGCTGGTAAATGGGGACCTTGATTTCACAGTAGTATGGGACAGCAAGAAAGAGCGCCTCACCTCGTTTCTATTTACCGGACAGGTAAAAGCGGTAGCAGGCATGATAGACTCAAAAGCCACGCTCGTATATCTCCACGATGACGATAACAAGTATTTGAAAATAAACATAACGTGCGACCTAAAGGCAGACGGACTTGCGTCAGATATCCTGGAGGATATAGAGTCAGGAGTTTCAGTGCTTCAGGAATTTAACGACAAGGCTCAGGCTGTGGTAAATGATGCCAGAGGTGGACTCACCGAAGCACTTAAAGATGAAAGTAATAATACACCTAACGACTCTAAAAGCAGTAAAGACCTGGAAAATATTGCACAGAAAACCGGCACTACGGAGGGCGAGGCAACAGATGAAAGCGGAAGTCCAATTCCTACAGCCGGGGCGCATGTTGCTCTTGAAATACAAATTACATCAAAGCGTGACGGCAAGGAGTGCAAGAAGTGGCACGTATATCTTGGAGAACCGGACCACGACAAACGATGCAAGGTTACGCTCATCAATTTTGACTCAAAAGTAATATCAGTAGATATAGGCGCAAGCGCTTATCTGTGTGTGGGAAATGAACTCCCGAATAATGGAGAGCTTCCTCCGCTGCCGAAGCGCGTGGCAGACTTCCTTGACGGCAGTACAAAGGGAGCGGGCGTGAAGTCTGACAGCAAGTCTGATGCAGATGCGGCCCGAGGAAATGCAGTTGCATCATTCCTCTCAAATGCAGAGATAGACGGAGGTGTAATGCTTGGCGCACACGTCTGGGGCGCAATCAAGATAGACCTCGGACTCTTCTACGGCGAGGCGGGAGCAGATGCCGGGTTTGATATTTCGGTAGTACACCTGAAATCCGGTTCAAACTGTGTGAACCTCGGCGGCAGAGTTCCGGGATATAAAGGGTGGTATGGACGCGGACAGCTATATGCATACCTTTATGCAGCCTTTGGACTCAACATCGACCTTGGCTTCTTCCACAAGAAGATTTCGATTATAGACTGCGGAATAGGAGGCGTATTCAAAGCGGCATTCCCAAGTCCAAACTACTTCTATGGCAAGGCACGATGCAAGATTAACCTCCTTGGCGGACTGGTGAAACTTGACAAGACCTTTAAGTTTAACTGCGGACAGAAATGTGAGCTCTTTGCAGGAAATGCCCTTGACGACTATCCTCTGTTTGACCACATTTCTATCGGACAGGAATCTTGGGACGAGGCAGAGAAAAACCCTGTAATGGCACGTCAAGACTTTACGTTCAACCCATATATCGTGACAGCCTCTCCAATGAATCAGGCAATCAGCATCATCGACCCGACTATGCAGGCTCACCTTGAGGATTCACGAAACCTGATGGGCGATGCTCTTGAGCTTGCATCAACACGTGAATTTAAATTTGCTCCTGTATATTTCAAGCTATATGAATACAGCAGCCTGGATGACGCAAAGCGCGAAGAAGGTCTTGCGCCGGAAAAGCGCAGACTGTGCCAGACATACGACATCGAGGGCGAATTCCAGGATACAAAAGTGTCGCTGACCTTACCGGACCTTAAGACAGACAAATTCTATGAAATCCAGGCAAAGGGCAAGGCACAGGAAATGCTGAACAATACTTGGAAAGACCCGGAAAAGTGGGATTCGATAAAGGGCAAATATATAGAGACACCATGGGACTGCACGAAGAGCTTCTACTTCGTCACAGACCATACGGCATTTGAAATGACCGACGATAATGACCTTGAGCCGTTCACCGCTATGGCATATCCATGCAAGATGCCGAGTAGCAATCCGAGCGAGGGCATAAAGCTACGCGATGAAAGCAAGACTTGGGCAAACTGCATCAAGCAGGATATAGACTATCCAATGGTAATGCTTAATGAAGACGTAGAGCATAGTTCGGCATACAAACAGGGAACACTTGAATGGCTGAGGTATAACCAGAAGGGACAAATCATATACCGCTCAGAAAACAAGTATGTGACCATGGGCGACTCACTGTATTACATGATGCCGAAGGTGTGGAAAGCCACATCAGTATCAGGCATCGAGGGCAAAGAGACATATTACACTTCAGGATATGACCGCGAGCGACTCGTACTGCGCTATTCAGTGACAAAG